>SUPS01000025.1 GCA_005191415.1 Candidatus Helarchaeota ASGARD archaeon Hel_GB_A | reverse complement strand
TACGCAATTTCCAAAACCCTCGGACGCTGGTAAATCGACACAAGGCGGAAGTCTTTGAATTATTCAAAGAGTCGGATGCTATCTTGTTGCATGAGGCCATTCTACGCTCCAAGCTTTTAAATCTTTATAATGAAGCACGGTTCTATCCTTACACGTCATTAAAATACCATATCTTACTTACTTGTGCCTTGTATTACAATCTCAGATGTGGATATCAAATAAAAGATTTATATCTTTGCGAAAATGTGCCTGCAGAGAACCAATTCCAAATTATTTACCAAGATCAAGAGAGAATATGGGCTATCCTCCCTGATCAGAAGGAAGCTGGTCTCTCGCGCCTCTGGTCAAAATTTTACCAATGTTGGGATTATCGAAGAAAAATCAGTATAGGTGGTGAACATCGGATATTTGCTGGATTACTTTCAAGCATTGGGAGCTGGACCGTAGCATTGGCAACTATCGAAGATTTCATTGATTTTTCGAGATTTGATGGCCTCCAAGGTCATAATAATTTCTAATATATGAAAATCGTAATTGATCTTGGCGGCATTGCCTATTTTAGATATAATAACTGTATCAATATGTTAATAAAGTATAGGGAAATCATTATTTTACAACATGTATGTGAACCTGGCGATTTGAACTCCCTAGAAATTCTATTTCCAATTGGATTAGAATCCCCCTCCTTGATTCCACCAAGTGATATTTGACATTAGAATCTTTAATTGACAATTGTAATAGGACCAGTAAAAATGAAGAAGTTAGGAAGCATTTTTATTATTAGCATAATCTTCTTATCAAGTATGCTTACTGTTTTACAGAATTCACCGTTTACACCTTTATTATCTGAAGTAGAAGGAGATTCTGGTGATGCGTCTGTTAATGATAATTTAATTACGCCAAATAATGTCGTTGATTACTCAAATCAAGGAGAGGATGTGCATAGTCTCCAGGATTCAGAAGTTTTTTCGCAAGATTATTATAAATACAAAAATGATACAGTCACGCGAGCGAATACAACGATCGAGTTCTTAATTTCGAATCTGTGGGATTCAACTTATAAGGGGTTCAACGAATCAGATGCGATCGGAGCAAAAAAGAGGACATTTGACAATATGCTTATGATAATTACGTTGCTTGAATACTATAATGCGAGAGGACAATCAGAGTATGTGACTTATGCTGAGGATATCTTTAGATTTGAGTATAAATATCTATGGGATAATCAGACAAAGTTGTTTCTCAGTTATTGTGACTATAATGGGAATAACCCTTCTGCATTGATAAATAGTACTGATAACATACTCGCAATTATAGCCTTATTGAAATTGTATAGGGCCACGTATAATCAAACCTATCTGAATATCGCGAATCAAACATATGGGAGTTTTAACACAATATTTTATGATTCAACGTATGGAGGATATTATCGGAGTAATTTATCGGGTGATACGAACAAATACGCATATGATAATTTTCTAGTGAGCCGTTATTTATCTGAAATTTCCCAATATGGATATTTTCAATCTGAATTTAGAATGGATGCTCTCCAGAAAGCTGAAAGCACTCTTAATTTGCTTATAAGTCATTATCTAAATGGCACATTGGGATTTTTTACGCAAGGAGATAGAGAATGGAATAATCCTGTAAAAGATAAAAGTGCGTTAATTAATTCACTTGCCGTAGATGCACTAGTTTCAGTATATGAGAGTAATTCAAATCAGACCTATTTAGACATTGCAGTAGATGTTGCTGAATTTTTAGATAATGCATTCTGGGATTCAACGGGAGTAAATCGAGGCTACAATACGACCGTCAATTGGGATGGGAGTGTAACCTTGAATTCAACAAAATATTTAGAAGAAAATTCTTTGATCATGAAAGCGTTTTTGGAGATATTTGCGAAATCTTATAATTCCACACATTATTTAAACGCATTAAAAACAAATAGATTTCTTAATTCATATTTATGGGACTATAATTCTCAAGGTTTTAATTATTCTGTTGATTTTTCTAATATAGCTTTGAATTCCTCTTTAAAATCTACGGCACAGAATGCATGGGCGATTCAGGCATTGTTAAGTTTTCGGTATCCTCGTCCATACTTAACAAGAGCAAATACGACAATGTCGCTTATTCACAAATATATGTATAGTGAGAATCTTTTTGATAATCTAATTATGTACGATTGGAGTTCCCTCGCTTCACGAGTGGTCATAAGTTTCCCACGATATACATTAGAGGATGTCATTGGAGTATATAAAACACCAGAAGGGAACCTACTTTCCATATATACGTTGCTTGAGTTGGCAGAAGAAACAGGATTGATGGATTATGTTGCAGTTGCAAACAAAACCATGTATGCACTATATCAACAAGTATTTAGCCATGCATTTAAAGAAAATACGTCTCAAGGAGGAAACGAAACACAAACTACTTATCATACGGAGACGAATGCATGGGGAATTCTGAGTCTGTTAAAGCTTTATGAGAAGACAGGTGATACCTTATTTTTAGAAATGGCAAATGAAACTTGGTATTATTTAAGAGATAATTTATGGGATTCTACGGCATTAGGATATAACACTAGTATCATAGAGAATTCTACAAAGAGTATTGTTGCAAATTGTTTAATGATTTGGGCAAATCTTGAGATTGCTAATTCAACCTATGCTATTTTCAACCCTATCCGGAATGAGGCATCGCTCTATGCAAATCAAACTATTACGGTCCTTAATCAAAAAATGTGGAGCCAGAATTATGGGTACTATACAAATGCTTCGAGCGATTGGACTCCCATCACCACCGAGGAGATTGTGAAACGAACCTTTGAGAATTCTATAATGATAATGACACTCTTAAAATATAATTCTTATTACCAAAATAATCCTAATAAAACTCTCTTTGAAGAGCGAGTAAATCAAACAGTAGCATTTCTTCTAAATAATTTATGGGATTGGGAAATAGGGGGATTTTATATAGGATGTAATGAAACGGGTGACTATCAAGATACAAATAAAACCACATATGGAAATAATTGGGCAGCATTAGCCTTCTTAGAATTATATGAAACCACAGGAAATTTTACATATTATCTCTTGGCAGAAGAAATAAACAATTTTGTGAATACATACCTGTGGGATTATGAATATGGGGGGTATTTTTACTGGTGTTCCCAAGAGGGACTTCCATACGTAATAGGAACATATCCAACTTTAATTGGAGACATTCTTTTATCCTTTAAATTTTTAGAGAATCAAATTTCATCGATTTTGATGTTATCTAGGCTTTCATCTATAAAAAATGACATGACTTTTCCATTGATTGTAGATATTGAACTCCAACCCGAACAGTTTGATCGGGGTCCTCTTACAGTAGGTATAACTTTGCATCTTATAGATGTAAATGGCGCTCCAATTACTCAAGCTAATCTCACAATCTTTCGCAATGGTGTATATAAATCGGTTGAAGGTGAGAAACTCTATAGCTTTGCAAAGAGGTATGACCTTGAAAACCAGAATGGGTTGAATAATTATACTGGAAGGGTGGATATTTCACCATTTTCAGGCAGCTTTCACCTATCGATTTTAGCCTATAATTCATCAATGGCAATGACTTGGTTTTTACTCTCAGGAAATCGTTCTTTTGATGTTTATTTATCAAAAGCATTCTCTCTTGTGCATAATATGCTTCTATTTTTCTATGATTCTTCTTCTGGTGGGTTTAAAAGGGAATTTACAACGGAGACTACATTTACCTTATACACCTTTGATAATTGGATAACAATTTTAGCGTTATTAGACTATTATGAGGGTTCAGGGTTAAATGTCCTTTATAATCTGACAACACTTGATTTACAACAAAGTCTATTGACGTATATTTCACATATGTTCAATTTTCTTAATGGGAGTTTGCGATATATGCCCGTTAATGAAACGGCTTTAGCCTTTTTTAGTAGCATTAAACAGGATACGGGAGAGATAAATCCTACCATCTATTGTAGAGATACAGCTTTGGCGATCATAACTTTAGTAAAATATTATCAAATAACGAAGAATTCAGTTTATCTAGAAATGGCGAATCAAACATGGGAATATTTAAACTCGACCTTTTGGGATTCCACTTATTTAGGTTATAAAGATGTGAATGGAACCTTTGGAAATCAGACAAAATATTCGATTGATAATATTTGGGCGATCATGGCAGATCTTACCATTTATAATTCATCGGAAATTAATGCTGCGGTTCGTAATAGTGCTTTAAACATGGCGAATCTTACGATAACTAAAATGCTTGAGAAGATCTGGGATAATGAATATGGAGGGTTTTTTACCTCCTATAATGGAACGACATGGGTGCCATTCAATACATCATATACCTGCAAACAAACGGAAGTGAATGCGCTTGCTATTCAAATGTTAATAGAATTTGCAAAACTCACTAATGCTTCTCATTATGAAAATTATATCAATTATGCGAATAAGACCTTCCTTTTTATGGCGAATTTCTTAAAAGATAAGCAATTTTTAGGATATTTCAGTTCTTGTGATAGAAATGGGACGGAATTTAATACAAATAAGACATTAATGGAAAATAGTATGATGATTTTATCTCTTTTAGATTTATACGCTGTTAATAACTATAATTACACGTATTATCAATTTGTTGAAGAGCTTTTGTTGTTTTTAGATACCTATTTCAAAAGCACCTACGCTACAGTTTATCATAATGTATCATCGCGATTTGGGGCAATCACTTATAATTTTAATCAATACGTGCCAGTAGAAGGATATTCTAATGCTATTTTTCTCCAATGCCTTACTGAAACAGATTTAACCCGCCAAAAATTAGAATATCCTTTAGAAATTCAAAATATTAACGTAGAAAAGCCTCAATTAGGGGAAATTCAGGATACAATAAATATTACGTTAGAAATCGTCGATTCGAATGGAAATCCAATTGAAAATGCAACAGTACTAGGGGTTATTTATGGAAAATATCAAAGATTTTCTTTTGTACCATTAAAAAATAATACATATTATTGCCTTTTTAATGTTTCAAATCTCCAAGGGAGTATTGAAATTAATATCCAAGCATACAAAGACGGATATTCAGCTGGGAGAAAACGCCATGTCATTTCTCGAACTTTTCCAGTTTATGTCCAGAAAGCATATGAAACTTTAATTGCATTGCTTCTTCAACTTTGGGGTAATACGAGAAATATATTTGTTGAAGATGAAGAAAATTTTGAATATAAGTCTATATCGAATTTTTATACTATTAATTCATTTCTCGATTTTATAGGAACTGGGGGTAATATTCTTTGGATATTCGATTGGTTTGCGAATCGAACTTTTCTCTCTTATGCAGAAATTGTTGCACGGAACCTTAATATCTTCCTAAATTCATCACCTGTTCAGGTGGATGGGAAAAATGTTTCTGGTTACGTCTCAGAAACACAATCTAAAATACCAATAAATAAAACGGATGTTGCTTCAAATGCCATGGCCATAATAACCTTCCTAAAACTCTATGATATGACGAACAACACGCTCTATTTAGAGTTAGCAAATAATACATGGCTTTATTTAAATGCCACTTTCTGGGATCCCACTAATTATGGCTATTTTTCAGATAACTCAACATCCTCGGGAAATAAAAGTATCTTTGACAATTGTTTAGCTATTTGGGCTAATCTTGCAATCAATGAGACATTAGAAATTAATTCCAGTATCCGAAATCAAGCATTTCTTTTAGCAAATCTTACATTTAGCAGAATAAATCAATCTTTATGGGATGATATAAATGGAACATATTATTTCTACTGCGATAGTGATTGGTCTAACCCTCGGGAGAGGATCGTAGATGGAAATGCTTTGATGATTCAGACACTTATACGT
Source organism: Candidatus Helarchaeota ASGARD archaeon Hel_GB_A (assembly GCA_005191415.1). Classification (GTDB taxonomy): domain Archaea; phylum Asgardarchaeota; class Lokiarchaeia; order Helarchaeales; family HEL-GB-A; genus HEL-GB-A. Next base: position 17,497 of record SUPS01000025.1, on the reverse strand, counting down.
TTATATCTTCATAATCCATCTAAAATAAGCTACTTACGAATGGCGAATATAACTGCTGAACTCTTAATGAAATACTATTATGATTCGGTATATGGAGGATTTTTTACTTCACTCTCGGATAATCTCTCGCTTCCTATATCTATAGACAAAAGTCTAGAATCAAATGCGTGGGCAATTCTAGCACTCACCGAATTATACAATCTTACGCGGAATTCGACGCTTTATTATAAAGCAGAAGATGCAATGAATTTTGTAAATAGCTACTTAGCAAATCACTATAACGAATATTTGAATACCCAAATTGGCGATATTAATGGATACTGGGATTCTTGTAATAGATCAGGAGTTGTCCCCGATAAGACGAAGGATGTATATGTAGGATCTCTAAAATCAAGTGCATTAATTATTCAGGCGCTCCTAAAAATATATTATTTCGCAAATTTAACATTACCATGGTTAAATGCTACAGTTCGCATTTTACCTGCTTCTGAACTCCCTGCTGGTGATTATTGTAACATAACAATTACAATTTTCAATGAAAATGACATCAAAGTTCCTGTTACCCTTAATATAACGATGGTAGGATGGAAGCGATGGGGAGATCAAAGCGTAGAAATGATCGTCCAGCAACTTGACTATGAATATGATTCTAATTCTCAAGAATATAAAGTGAAAAATATTAATCTTACAACAGTTGAGGATATATATTTCTGTATTTACGCTAAAAATGAATCCTATATTGTTTGGTGGAACGTCTATTATATTCATCGAACTGGCACTAATCTGTTTCTCTGGGGTGTTGAAGGTGATTACATTCCAAGCGAAGATTACTGGCAATATACAATTGCCGAAGATTTGATAATAATTGAGGGGTGGTATGTTGATTATACAACGTATGAAGGTATTCCCGATGCAACTTTAAATTTTACAGTCTATTTTCCGAATGCAACAGTGTGGTTTTCTGAATTAGTAATAACAAATGCAACCGGATGGGGGCGTTTTGTGTTTGGGCCCGTTCCAAACATTGCGGAACTGTTTGGGCGTTATAACATCACGGTTTTTGCGACTCATGCTAACACATCAATTACTCCCATAACATGGTATGCTTCAATTAGTGGAAACATCTCCATTAACATCGATTATGGAGTTTCTATCCCTTATTTTTACCCTCTTGAATCTATCGTACCTCAAGGTGACAAAATTCAGTGCAATGTTACCATTAAACACCGAATGTTATCAAACCTCTCTGTAGATATCCTTATCTATTCGGAGGGAGTATTGATTCCAACCCATTATTACACGAATTTAACCACAGGCTACAACTACTTCTTAATTGAAACAGAAGTAGATGAACGGACACCAATTGGCTTACACTATATATATGTCAATGTGAGTTTCGAGAATAAAGTCATAAGAGATACTTACTTTTTCATAACAATACTTTCTGCGGCTGTAATAAGGGACTTTTATGCACCTACATGGATTGCTGAGGGAGATGTGCGTTATGCCGCAATTGAAATTGAACATAGAAAACAATTTGAGACATCAAATATTTCAATTAAAGTGAATTGTCCTGCATTAAAAGAGAATCCAACTATTCAAGTGTTACCTGCGCTCTCTCAGCAGGTATATTATTATCCTCTTTACTTGAAAGAAGGTATTCCATATGGTACTTATTCGGGTGAAATAATCGTCCAACGCGTAAATTACACACTCGATTTCAATGGAGAACCCCTTACATTCCAGATTGAGGTGAGACCTACTACTCAAATAATTCATATTCAACTGCCCTCTGAGATAGCTCAGAATCAGCAGACAATTACCGCTATTGAAATCCAAAATAACAAGCTAACATCGATTACTATCAAAGTTATTGGATTTGGTGATGGGTTCAATTATTATGAAGGGATTTTCTCCATAGATCCAGCAGAATCGAGTACAATAAATACACCAATTATTTATTATAAAAGTCCTTGGGATGCAGGCTTGCGGGAATACACTATAGAGATTTATTATCTCAATACTTCAGACGAATTCGAACTAATTTCTTCCAATACTTTCCAAATTAACATTAAATTCTCTACAAATAATATTTTATTAGGTTTCATCCTTCCAAGCGTAGCTATTGCAGTAATTATCGTTTGGTTTTTGTTATATCGAGACAAGAAAAAACGAGAACGGAAAAAATTGAAGTAAATTTCATTTTATATTCTTCAAAAAAATCTTTGCCTTTCAAAGGAATAAAAAATAAATTAAAGAATCGATACTAGTTCATTTCTAGGTGGTTATCATGGAAGAACCAGAAATTATTTCGGGTCAAGAATCGGAATCAAAATCTAAAAAAGTAAACATTGCAACAGTCTTAACGTTGGGAATCATTGTTGGATTTTTGTTAATTTTGTTTGCTATAACTATAATATTCGTAAATTTGATACCAGTACCTGATAAATTAAACTGGCTTTTAACTGAAGCTACGATTGGGAATTGGATCCTTCTAATAGGGACAGGATTACTAGAATTTTTCTTTGCCTTGACGGCGAGCATCTATATTTGGAAAAAAGGTCGGAATTATTTATTGAAACACATCTAAGGAGTGGAAATTGAGTGGGAAATGAACAAGTTTGGACACCGCAAGAGGAAATGATTGCACGTATTATCAGCTGGGGTATAATTATATCGATTGCTATTATGATAGTTGGAGGAATTTGGACGGTTCTGGAATTTATTATCAATTTTTCAGAGCCCTCCAGCCAATTTGCTCTAATAGATTGGTTTATCGGACTAGAATGGACTTTCAAAATCCTAATAATAGGCGGGCTCATAATCGGAATTTTTATTGGTGTCATCGCTTTCTCATTATTTATCCGAAAAGGTCAAAAATTTCTATTGAACCTCCTCTTTAAAATTAAAGAAGAGGAAGGAGAAGACTAAATAATCTTTTAATTTTTAATTCCTTTTTTCATTTCACAGCTTCACCGTCTATAATGATTATTAGAAGAAAGGAGGGTTTGTTAGTGACTGAATATATATCTACAGAGGATATGGCGATTATTGATGAAAATTCAAGTTATTTAGGGATAGATACAGTTCTTTTAATGGAAAATGCAGGAGGACAAATAGCTAAAGTTTTAATCTCAAAATTTGACGTGAAAAATAAATCAATTCTCATCTTCGCAGGTACAGGAAATAATGGAGGAGATTCTTTTGTCTTTGCTCGGCATATTTGCAGTAAATGTAAAGAAGTACATCTAATTTTAATTGGTAATCCCAATAAAATTAGAACGAACGAAGCAAAAACGAACTGGTTTGCACTCCAGAACATGGATTTTTCAATTCAGATAGATGTAATTCGAGATACTTCGGATTTTAATACATTACAAATTGGAAATCATGATATTATAGTAGATGCACTATTGGGAACAGGAGTTCGTGGAAAGATCCGCGAGCCAGTTGCAAGCGCGATTAAATTAATTAATGATTTACAAGGGATAAAGGTAGCAGTTGATGTCCCATCAGGTATGAATCCTGATACAGGTAAAGTCCATGAATTTGCTGTAAAAGCGGATATTACTATATCTTTCCATAAAATTAAACGTGGGCTCACTAAAAATGTTCAATATACTGGTGAAATAATTCCAGTTAGTATTGGCATTCCACCAGAAGCAGAATTCATTGTAGGACCTGGCGATCTACGAGTTATATTGAAAAGACGTCCCGCAATAAGCCATAAGGGTGATTTTGGGAAAATTTTGATTATTGGCGGAGGTGGTGGAGAATATTATTCTGGTGCGCCTGCATTAGCGGGGTTGGCAACTCTTAGAACAGGCGCTGATCTAGTAAATATCGCCGCTCCTTCCAGTGTTGCAAATGTCATCAGGAGTTATTCCCCCGACTTAATTGTGCGTGATCTTCCTGGCGATTATCTTTCTGAAGATTCGATTGCCCCACTAGAGGCACTTCTAGAATGGGCAACAGCCGTAGTTATCGGACCAGGATTGGGAGTACAACCTGAAACAAGTGAAGTAATTCTAAAGTTATTAGAAAGAATTCTAATCTTAAAACGACCTGTAGTCGTTGATGCAGATGCTATCAAGGCTATGGCACAAAATAATACGATTTTAAGAGGAGTACCTGGTGTGATTACACCTCATTTGGGTGAATACAAAATTTTAACCGGCATTGATTTAAGTAAAATTAAAGATACGCGTGAGAGACTCCGCATAGTGAAAGAATCGGCAAAAAAATTGGGAGTAACTTTGCTGGTAAAAGGACATGAAGATTTAATCTCTGATGGGGTATATGCAAAGATAAATCGAACTGGGACCCCTGCAATGACGGTGGGAGGTACAGGAGATGTGCTCTCAGGAATTGTGGGATGCCTACTTGGACAAAATTATCCACCAATTCGTGCGGCAAATGCAGGGGCTTTCATCAATGGGTTAGCAGGGGAACTTGCAGAGAAAAGTTTTCATGGACCGCATATAACTGCATCTGATTTAATCAATTTTATACCTAAAGCAATGAACCTATCCTAAAAATGGAGACAGTTGTGAATATTTAATAGTACCTTCCCGTAGAACCTTAGGAGATGGTCCAGTAAGATCAATAATGGTTGATGGTTGCCCCTCCTTTGCGGGCCCACTATCTAATACTAAATCAACAGCGTCTCCAAGTTGGACAATTGCATCTTCTGCAGTAATGGGTGATTTTTGACCTGAGATGTTTGCACTCGTTCCGATGATTGGAGTTTCTGCAAGTTGCCGAGCGATTGGATGATTTGGAATTCTCACACCTAAAGTATTTCGGTAGCCTGTAACAGAATCAGGAATTGGCTTTTTTAGAGGAAGCACTAATGTTAATGCACCTGGCCAAAATTTCATGGCGAGCGAGATTGCTATCGGAGAAAATTCCACTAAATCTTTTGCCATGGCTAAATTTGCTATTAAAATAGGAAAACCTTTGCTTTTATCTCGCCGTTTTACTTCAAGTACTTTATTTACAGCAATTTCGTTGAAGGGATCAGCGGCTAATCCATAGACCGTGTCTGTTGGAAAGATTACTAATTTCCCTTCCGCGATATAAGTTCGAGCTCTCTGGATTAATGTTAAATTAGGGGTTATTGGATCAACTTTTAGAATTTTAACCATATATTTCTATATGACGAATATGAATTTTTATTCTTCTAAAATATTCATGTACAATTCTGGAAGCTTGGGCTCGTAGTATGAAAGCAGTAATTTTAGCCGCAGGTTTTGGGAAAAGAATGGGAGAATTAACTAAATATCTTCCAAAACCATTAATTCCTGTAACAAATAAACCAATAATTCAACATCTTATAGAGAGTTTATGTGAGTCTGGTATTGAAGATTATCTAATAGTAGTTGGTTATCAAAAAGATCAGATCAAATTATTTTTAGAAAAATATCAAGCGACAGGAATTAAATTAAAGGTTGTTGAAGCAGAAAATTTTCAGAAAGGTCCAATACATTCGTTTGCCGCCTGTTTAACTGAAATTAATAAGGAGGAGTTCATTTTAATTCCGGGTGATTTTATAGTAGAGCCTTCAGTAATATCACATTTTCTTACAGAGAGTAAATCCTTTAACTTCGTTTTAGCATTTGATAATCGAAAGAAAACATCACATCAAATTACCATTCTTCTTTCAGGAACTCAGAAAAAGAGATATGTAACAGAATTTCCATCTAATAGAATTGGAGAAAAAAGTGAGAGAAGTTTTCTTGTACCAATGCTAATTTGTCGTATAAATTTTGAGCCGTATATCCAAAAAAGTATAGCATTAAACTATACAAAAGTAATGGATGCTGTAAAATTATTTTTAGAAGAAAAAAATGAACTGAATGCAGTCGAAATTAAAGATGGCTCTTGGTTTGATTTAGATACTATTCAGGACGTATTGGCAGCTAATAAATTCTTGTTAAATCATCTTGAGAGAAATTATAGCTGTGCAGATAATTTAGATTATTTTAATTCTCGAAAAATTAAACTAATTAAACCACTTATGATTGGGAAAAATTGCCATTTTGAAGATAATTGTCTAATCGGACCTTACGTTACAATTGGAGAGAATTGTTTTATCGGAAAGGGAGCATTAATCCGCAATTCTATTGTTTGTCCCAACTCAAAAATTCCTCCGAATATAATCCTTAACAACGCAATTTTTTTCAAATCAATTTTTTCTATTAATAGGTAGAGTGTTTTATGCCGCGACAAAAAAAGTTATTTCCAAAGGATGAGAGTAAAGAAAGACAAAAAGAGAAAAGGGAAAAATTACTAGAAGAAGCCAGAGAAAAAAGAAGAAGAGAGCGAGAAATTGAAAGAGAACGAGAAAAAGAAAGAAAATTAAACCGAAAACCAAAAAATGAATTTTACCATTGCGAATGTGGTCTTGTGCTTCACTGGCGTGTTGCTTATGGACGCAGGTCTGGTTGCCCACAATGTCATAAACCAATCCCGCTTTCAGAGATATTTGAATAAATTTTCAGTTTTTTTTAAAACAAAACTGATGATTACCTTTCAAGTGCAATGAGTACCGTTCGCGAACGTGGTCCATCATATTCGCAGAACCAGAGTCCTTGCCATGTTCCTAGGAGCATCTTTCCGTTTTGAACAATAACCGTTTGGGAAAATCCCGTAAGACTGGCCTTCACGTGGGAATCTGAGTTGCCTTCTATGTGTCGATAATTTGATGATTGGGGTATTAACTTTTTCAAGATATCCAAGAAATCGATTTTGACATTAGGATCGGCATTTTCATTGATTGTGATACCTGCAGTAGTATGCGGGACGAAAATGCGACATAATCCATTTTCAAATTTTGAGTGGTTAATTATATCTTGTATTTTATCCGTAATATCGATGATTTCTTCGCGTTTAGTTGTTTGAACCTTAATTTGAAATAATTCCATTTATTAACTCACCAATATAAACAATAATTTTATACACATTGAATTTTTAAATTACCTTTTTTATTGAAAGGGGAAATTTTTCATCCTTTTTTTGAGATAATAGCCTGAAATTTCTGTACTTTCGAGATAAGTAACGATAACGATCTGTAAAAAAATATTTATAAGGATAGGTAATACCCATCCTACGTGTGAGTAGTACTGCGGGTACTACTAAGTAGTGTTCAGCGTAATACTCGTGAAAAAAAAATAAAGATCGAATAGAAAAAGGAGACGAAAAAATGAACAAAAAAATAGTTATTTTGTTATTTTGCCTATTTTTAACGAATTATTTTGCAATACTTGCAGGAGAAAATAAAAATCATAGTACTTTATCGATCTCTAACTTAGATTTAGGAACACATATCACTGTGATGGACAAAGATCCTAGTCAAAACGAAACTGTGGCCACCAGCACTCTTCTCGCAGATTTTGCATCACATATTATTTATGGAGAAGGCGGACGGGTAGAAGCTATTATGCCAGGAGGGGTATGTCCTGCGCATTATGAAGTTACTCCAACAGATTACGACTTGGTTGATTCGGCAGATATCATTTTTAGCCATGGAATGGAAGGTAGTTACTGGTTGAATGATTTACTGAATGGAGCTAATAATACCGAAGCCGAGGTAAAAGTAGGACCATTAGTAGGCGGTATTCCGTGGGGTCCTCCAGAAAATGCAATTCAATACGTCACTGAAATGACAAAAATCTTGAATAATACTTATGACCAACCAGAAAATATAACTAAATTCAATCAAAATAGTCAAGCATTTATCAATGAGATACTAAGCAACAAAACCTATTTAGAAGGGTTGGCAGCGACGTATGGATTTGCTAATGTGAAAGTAGTATGCATGGTCTATCAACAAAAGTTTCTAGAATGGCTCGGTTTTGAAGTGGTAGGAGTTTGGACAAAATCTGATGAACAAATGAGTGTAAATGACGTTATGCAGGTAGTTAACAATGCTACTACTTATAAGGCACAGCTTATTGTAAGCAATTTACAAAGCGGTACCGATGTGGGAGCACAAATTGCAGCAGAATCAAATGCAATACATGTTATTCTATCCAATTTCGTGGGAGCCGTACCAAATACCCCGACATACATCGATACAATTAATTATAATGTGGAGCAGTTGAAGCATGGGAAGGATCTTTATGATCTTTATCAAAACTTACTAAGCGAGATTAGCCAGGAAAGAGACATCTATAGAATAGTGAGTTTCATTTTCATAGGAATCTCAATTGTTGCAATGGTGATTGCTGTATTACAATATACACGCATTAAGAAACTTACCTAACAGATGACAAATAGGGCGGTGGAAGAGAAATTTGTCTATATCTCCCATTATTTTTTTAAAAAACGTGGATAGTATCTACGAAGGCGAAAGCCGACCTACAATAAAGGACATTAATCTGAAGATAAGAAGGGGAGAATTCGTATATATAATAGGGCCAAATGCTTCTGGAAAAACTACGTTACTAGAAACCATTAATGGACTTGTACGGGCTATACGGGGGCAGATTAGGGTTTTCGGTCTTGATCTCAAGAAAAATTCCCAAAAAATTAGAAAAAATATTGCATATATGTTGCAAACTTGGGATATAGAGCCTGATGAGCCATTTTTGGTGAAGGATATCGTGATGATGGGACGTTCAGGTAAATTAGGAACTTTTATAAATCCGAGAAAACAAGATTGGGAGCTAGTAAAAGATTGCTTAGAAATTGTTGGAATGCTAAGACATTATAAAAAACCTATTGGAAAATTATCAGGAGGCGAGCAACAAAAGGTTTTTTTGGCACGTGCTTTAGCCCAAGATGCAGATATTTTAATGCTTGATGAGCCATTTTCCAATTTAGATACGGATTCAAGGAGTATGGTTCTTGATATTTTAAGAAATTATAAGCAAAGAAAAAATGCTACAATATTAGTTGTATCACATTTTTTATCAGATGTCTCTTTTCAGATTGATTTTATTGATCGAATTGTAATAATGCAGGAAGGGAGAATCATAATGGATGGATCGCCTGATGAAGTATTACAGTCGGAAGAATACATTTGTTTAAAAACCAATAGGAGTTAAGCGTATGATTTTCTTTTCACTAGATTTAATGTTAAAGCTGATATTTGCAGGTATATTGGCAGGTTTTGCAAGTTCTACAATGGGAGTATTTGTAGTACGGTTAAAAATGACTTCTATTGGTTATTGTATGGCTCATGCAGCCTTTGCAGGGGCGGCTTTAGGTATGCTTATCGATAATTATTTGATATTGGCTTCTATCAATTTAAATATTAATCTCCCGTTAATTATGGCATTTTTATTCACATTCCTAACTTCCATATTATTAGGACCCCTCTCTGAAAAAACAAAATTGGATGTCAATGTTATCTTAGGATTCTTATTCGCTTTGATGTTGGCTTTAGGATTTATTTTTTTAAGTTTCTTACCCTCGGGAGTTATTTCAAGTCAGGCCGTATCTGTATTATGGGGCTCAATTTTTGGAGTTATGATTGAAGACTTAATCGCATTAGCGGTCATATCTGCACTAATAATTGTCTTCTTAATTTTTTTCTATAAGGAATTTCTTTCTATTATGTTTAATAAGAAAATGGCATTAGCCTCAGGAATTAATGTCTCACTTTTTACGTTTATTATATTACTATTCAATGGATTGGTTATAACATTTTCAATTAATATTATTGGAGCTCTTTTAGTCTATGCCTTAATAGTTAATCCAGCCTCGACATCTTTTCAATTCTTCTATGATATGAAAAAAATTTTTATATTCGCTGCTATTATTGGTATTGCTGATAGTGTGGCTGGAATTTTTATGTCTTTGTTTTTTGATCTACCAGTTGGCTCCTCCATCATTATTGTGTCGTGCATTGTATTTATAAGCGCCGTTATCATATCTCCAAAAAGAAGATGGAAAATGAAAAAACAAAAAGGAATTGATGAATGGAATAACACCAATTAACACAAGAAAAATTGAAGTGAATAAAAAATGAAATTAAGTGAAGATATTAAAAGACTAGCTGAATTTCATGGACATCTTGGTCCTTATCTGATAGTAGGAAAGAAAATGGGAGAACTTTCTAACGAACTTCTAGGAGTAGAAACTGGAGCAGGGAAAGGACACTTTCATAAAAGAGCTTTAGTTAAAACGGGAACGACTCCACCGATTTCTTGTATAATTGATGGAATTCAATATACCTCAGGTTGTACATTAGGAAAAGGGAATATAGAAGTCATTGATCAAAAAAAGCCAGAAGTAATTTTTACTTTAGACGATAAAGAATTGATTATCAAATTAAAAATTAAAATTGATACTACAAATCGGGATTTAGAAGAAGTTGCTATGGAAATAAATCAGAAAACTTATGAAGAACTTTTTGAAATCATTCAGAATTTTTAATTTCTAAGCTTAGGATTTAAAAAAATTCTATCTGTTTCTATTTTATTTTTCTACGAGATGAATTTACGATATTGGAAGATTTTAAGATAGTTTTTAATTTTCAAAATTCATTAGAGAATTATAATCTTTTAAAGAAAAGTGATAATCATGGGATTAGCAGATGTTGAAAAGTGGTTGCATCAATGCGCAAGATGCTCTTCCTGTAAGTATCTCTATAAAAATTACAATCCAAGTTGTCCATCGGGCGAACGATTTTGGTTCGAGACTTTTTGGGCGTCAGGTCGCGTATGGATTGCCAATGCGATTCGGAATGGCGAATTGAAATGGAGTGAATCCATCCGTAAGGCAATCTATGCCTGCCCGCTCTGTGGAAACTGTGCAGTTCAGTGTCAACAAGAAGTAAGTGATCATTTATTAGATATTATGGAAGCCTTAAGAGAGGAAGCGGTAAAAGTAGGTTGTGGACCACTAGAAGAACATAGAATTTTCGCTGAATGGATTCAGAAGGAACATAATCCATATAGAGAGTCTCACAATGACCGTTTGAGCTGGCTGGAAGAGAAGAAATTTCCTGAAGAGGCTGAAATTTATTATTTTGTGGGATGTACATCATCATATCGGCAGAAACAGATTGCCAAAGCGACGTATTCACTCCTAAAGAAAATTAATGCAAATTTCACAGTAAATCCTGAAGAATGGTGTTGTACATCTCCTTTGTTAAGGACAGGACAGACAGAATTGGTAGAATCAATTGCCAAACACAATATAGAAATTGCGAAAAAAATGAAGGCAAAGAAAATTATTTTCTCATGTGCAGGTTGCTACCGGACATTTAAGGAGGATTATCCTAAAATTTTGAAGCAAGATTTAGGGATTGAAGTGTTGCATGTCACAGAATATCTTTCTAATCTCTTAAAGGATGGAGCTATCACAATTACGAAAGAATTTCCTCATACAGTAACATACCATGATCCATGTCATTTAGGACGTCATGTAGGAGTTTATGAGGCACCACGCGAGTTATTAAAAGCCGTTCCTGGTTTATCGTTTACTGAATTAATGCGGAATAGAGAAAATGCATGGTGTTGCGGAGCAGGTGGGGGCGTAAAATCTGGATTTAAAGATTGGGCAGTAGACATTGCAAAAGAGCGAGTTAAAGAAGCAGAAAAAACAAATGCAGAATATCTCGTCAGTTCGTGCCCTTTTTGCTGGCGCAATTTAGAAGATGCTATTAAAACAATACATTCTGGATTAAAAATGGTCGATATTGTGGAGATTTTAAATGATATAATTTAATGAAAACTATTAAACTTTCAAAGGAACCTAAGAAAAATAAAAAAGATAACTAAAGTTTTTCAAGTTCATGGGCATATTTTTCGGCAGACCATAGTTGTTGTTTTTCAGTTTCTAAATTTGAAGGATCAATTAACAAAAGCCATCCATCATCATAAGGGTCTTGATTAATTAGTCCAGGATTATCTTCAATCTCGTCATTTATTTCATCAACTTTTCCAGAGACAGGAGCATATAATTCTACACTAGTTTTTTGAGATTCAATTGCGCCAATAGATTTTGTTTTAGGAGTTTCACCGTCAAAAACCAAGGCTTCGACGGTATCGCCTGGATTAGGAAGTTCTACAAAAACTATTTCTTTTAATTGTTTTTGTCCATAATCGGTGATACCCATTCTTACTTTTCCGTTTTCTAGCCGTACCCATATATGCCCTATATTCCCTACAGAGGGCACGTAAAGCAATTCATCGGGAATATCATAAGTTTCATTATCTTTTTGCAGTTTTACCAAATTAATTCCCTTCTAATAAGTTTTTTAGAATAGCGGGACCTTTTTTTAAAAGGAAAATTTGAGAATTCAACAAAATACTGCTTATTTTTGATATTTAATTTTGTAAATTGGTACTTGAGCACTTGAAGAAGTCGTGGCTCCACCTTTCAATAATTCAACAGCAAGGACTTTCCCAGATCGGATAATAGCGCGCGGGGTATAATCTTGTGCTAGAAATTGCCCTTCAGGAGGGGATGCAAGTTCCCATCTACGTTCAATTTGTTCTTGACCAAACATAGCCTTCTTGGTTTCAACAATGCTGAAGGCATAAGGACCGATAAATACAATTTCTCGGTGGTAGGGAGCAGGAGGAGGAAGCTTTTCGATTTCATAAATGATTGCTTTGACGCTCGCCTCGATATTCTCTGGAACCTGGACTTGTTCGCCGCTTGGTGCAGAAGGAGCAGGAGCTGCAGAGATTGGGGTAGGTTCAATTAAAGGAGCTGATGACTGGGCAGGGGGGGAAGACGACATCGGTGGGCTTGGTGAGGGCATTGCTGCTGTTTCCATTGATGGGGCGGTATCCATTGGGACAGCCCCTCCTATAATTTGAATAAAGGTTGAGGGTTCATCACCATGGTCGATACTTTCCACTTTAAAATTTAATCCTTTCTTTCCACGAAGGTCTTGCGATACTCGTGCGGCGATAAATTTACGACGCACTTTCGCGTTGCTTCCTTTCCATAAGTAGATTATTTTTTTAGCTTCATCAACTAAAAGAACAACCATATCCGATTTCAATACATCTTTTATTGGGCCAGAAATTGCCAATTGTTCCAGCTCACCGTCGTCCGTTACATTATAAAGTTCGATACCTTGGCTACTCATTTTAATCGGACTCCTAATTCTGTTTTATTCGCTTCCTTTGAGATTTGTATAATCTATATATTTTGTTGTTTATTTATATTTTAGCTACAAAATTCTATTCATAAGGATTAAAAATAAAAAAGGTTGGCATTGTGCAAGAAAATTTTAATCTTCTGATCTCATGCCCACGGTTCCATGAGAAAGATGCAATTGCAGAGCTCTGGTATCTATATTCGAATATCGGTGATGATGAAGTTAGAAGTGAATATAGCACTTTTCCTGGATTAATAATTGCCAAAACAAATATAGACCCCATTATATCAATCCAAAAATTGAAAAAAATAATTGCAGAGGACCCATCTTTATTGCGATTTGTTTTAAAAATTATTCCTATTGAGATAGTGATTGAGACAAACCTTGAAAGGATTCTAGAAGTTACGAATAAATTAAAGGACAGGATAAACGAATTAGAAACATTTCGAATAACCGTAAAAAATAGATTCTCGCCTTTTGATTCTCAAGATTTGATTATTAAGGTAGCTGAACACATTGATAGAAAGGTGAATCTTACTAAACCAGATAAAATATTAATGATCCAGATTTTAGGTAAGATTACGGGATTGGCTTTATTAAAACCTGCAGATATTTTAACAAAAGCGGAATTTAGTCATTGATGGCTATTTTTCTAAGGCAACCAAGGCAATACGATTCAGAACAGCTTTGACAATTGCATTTTTATACGAATCCATTGTATTTTTAGATTTAATTGCGTTTAATTCTAGTCCTGTCAAGTTAAAATAATCTTGAATTGCAGAAATTTTAGAATTATTTGACAAATCAAGAATTTCATCTGATACTACTCCGTTTAAGATTTTTTCACATTCAACCAGTGCATATTTTACTGTATCTTCTGAATTACCTAAGATTATAATCACAAGATCTCCTGATCCAACACCGAACTCCTCGATTGCAACTTTAATTTGTCGTTGTGCGGAAATGTACAAAAGAATTTCTAAGGCGAGCTGGTTTGATATATTACGTCCATGGGCGAAGGCATGCAATGCATGAAGAACACTAAAGAAAATATGTTCCCACGTAGCAATGCGTTCCGCTGCACAAACTTGAATTAATACGCCAAATTTTGAATTAAGAGAGTTTATTTTGTTTACTATTTGTTGAGGGTCTGAAATTTTCGCAGATTTTATCCCTTGAATTAAAATAATTTTATAAATAAATTGATTATTTTCTTGAAATTTTTTGATTAGCGTGTGGATTCCTCTATTCCTTTTTTTCGGGAGTTGATAGAAATTTTTGGACGCCTTCTATTCCATCCTTCGCCATAATAAAACATATCCTTGCGGCTAATTGAGAATTTTTAATTATTACCTTTTTACCAGCGCGTTCAGCAATCTTTCGAGCCCCTTGAAGAATATCACTGAAAAGATTACTATCCACATAATCTGCCAAATGAAGAATGAGTGCTTCCAAACTACGTGGTGGAATTGCTGCCCCCTTCCCATGATGGGCGAGAACGACATGCAATAAATCTAATGGAAACTTACGGACCCAGAGTTCTGCAAACATGAGCGATGTATGATCGATTTTGCTCCCTAAACGTGATCGTCGATATTTTGAATTAGGTTTGGTGTAAGTTAAAGGTTTATACAAGTCATGGAGAAGTCCTCCCGCAATAATGAGATCTCGGTTTATAAAATCGATATTATAGACCTTTTGAATTACTTTTACGATTTCTAATGCAATTAAAGTGACAGAAAGCGTATGTTCAATTAATCCTTTCTCGTATGATTGGTGGACCTCTTTAGAGGCAGGGGAATCTTCAATCGCCAGTTCATCCCCGAAAGTTTCAATGGATATCTTCGGATTTTTTAAAAAAGAAATAACTTTCTCTCGTAACTCAGCGTTTTCTATTTGTTGAGCCAAATTTATCAATGTTTCCATTTTGATCACGTGAAACAACAATTATTGCATTGTTAAACTTACTTATTCGCCAGTGAATAAAAAGCCATTCGTTCCAGAATTATGGTAAATTAAAAATCAAAAATCTAACCAAAAATGAAAAACCAAATAAATAGTGAATAAAATTTAGTAGTAATGGGTTCGAAATTTCGAGTGAAGAGGATTTTCCGCCCGATGGTGGTGTGGATTGCAAAACAATTTCAAAAAACGAAAGTCACACCCAATCAAGTTTCAATTATGGGGACTATTTTAGCTATTGGGGGAAGCATAATTTTTTATTTTATTTATGATTACTGGGGATCACTATTATTTGGAATATTTATTTTTTTTGCGGGAATATTTGATGGAGTGGATGGTACTTTAGCCCGATTGACAAAAAGAGAATCGATATTAGGAGGTTATTATGATTCCATAATGGATCGTTATGCAGATACGATTATTATGTTATCATTTTTAGGACATTATTCGAGTCTATCCTCAATCATCGGAGTTCCTTGTGTAGTTTGGGTAGTATTTGCCTTAATGGGAACATTACTAGTAAGCTATACAAGAGCGAGGGCAGAGGCGGCAGGCATTAAAAATTGTGATGTTGGATTAGCAGCCCGCTCCGAGCGATTATTTACCCTCGTTATTTTTTCAATTTTGAATTATGCATATATTGGATTGGTAATTTTAGCTATTATTACGCATCTAACCGCAATTTATCGTATTTATTTTGTCCATAGAGAGCTGAAAAGTTAAAAGAGAAAATTGTATGGTTGGATAAAGTTGAAAAAGAAAAGAAATAAAAAAAGGATTTCATTCATATATATTCATTACCAATAATCACATATCCTAAAGACATGGAGAAATTTTGGAATGGAGAAGACGAAGACCTTCGGGTTTAAAGTATTAGTGTTAGGGGCTCCGGCAGTTGGGAAAACCTCATTAATAAGACGATTTACTACTGGGAAATTTAGTGAAACTTATTCAAAGACTTTGGGAGCAGATTTCCTTATAAAATTTGTAGATTACCCAGAACGTTCAATGCGCATACTCTTACAGCTCTGGGACTTGGCAGGAGATGCCAGATTCCGTTTTATTCGGCGGGATTACTATCAAGAGGCACAAGGAGCCCTTTTAGTGTATGATATTACGCGCCCTAATACTTATCGTGAAATTCGAGATACCCATGAGAATTTATTAACCTATTGTGGAAGAGTACCTTGTATCATAATAGGAAATAAAATTGACCTCGTAAATGAGCGAAAGGTCTCCTATGAAGAGGGCGCAAGCCTCGCAAAAGAGCTAGGTTTCGAGTTTTATGAAACTTCTGCAAAATCTGGAGAAAAGGTTGAAAAAGTTTTTCGTCGTATTAGTGACTTAATAATTGAGGAAAATTTATAGACAATTTTTCTTCTTAATCCGCAAAACGCGGGTTTTGGTTTCTATTTTTTGATTTAACCAATACTTTTTTCTTCATCAATTCTAAAATTATAAGTAGATGAATTGGTATGAATCAAAGGATATTAAACCAGAAAAGACGAGGAGAAAAAACGAAGAATTACAAAAAAAATTGATAGGCAATTAGAGGCGAAAATTTTGCATTTTGATATTGAAGAAGGGCAGTTTCTAGAGATTATAAAGGAAATTATCGGCGAAGAAATCGTAGTAGATATTGTTAAAGAATTAAATTCTAAGCCAGAAATAACTGATGAAGAGCTTGCAAATAAATTTGACGTTCGTTTGAACGATATTCGAAAAATTCTTTATAAATTATATGAGAATAATCTGGCATCTTTCCGGAGATTACGGGATAAAAATACGGGTTGGTATATCTTTTTCTGGACCTTGACCCCAGAAAATATTACTAATTTAATCAGGAGTAAAAATAAACAGGTGCTTGGAGTGTTAAAAGCTCGCCTCGAATACGAGAAAAGTCATATTTTCTATCGATGTCCAAACAATTGTGGCGCTTGTACGTTTGAAGATGCCATGGAAACAGGGTTTAAGTGTGTTAAATGCGGTGCTCCTCTCTATAATGCGCCTAATAGCGAAACAATCAGCATCTTGGAAGAAAAAATCGAACTCCTTAATAATACACTAGAAAATAAGGAGCAATAATAAAAATAAAAACTACAGAAAAAGAGAAAAGAAAAATAAAATTAAAAATTAGTGTTTTCAAATTGTGACGATTTCTTGTTCTTTAGAATATTTTTCATTCTTTTCTTTTATAGGCGTAAATGAAAATTCATCACTATGTAATTCCATTTTTAGGAGATCTCTAATTGCTGCTCGGATTGCTTCACTTCTATTTGCATATAAGCCCTTCTTAACAAGTTCTTCTAAACTTTCCAAATGGCTCTCTGGAACATTTACCGAGATTGTCTTCATAGGCAAGTATCTCACCCCAAAAAAGTCAAATTAATCACTCTATTTATTACAAATCATTATCGTTTTGTCTTTTTAAAAAGTTATCATGCTATTTAGTTCTAGTTCCATTTTTTA
>SUPS01000253.1 GCA_005191415.1 Candidatus Helarchaeota ASGARD archaeon Hel_GB_A | reverse complement strand
TCAGCTAATTTTCTCCAAATTTCGCGAGTTTCCTCATTCTCATCTTTTTGACGTTCAGGCGGTTCTACCATTCGATACACCCTTGAATAGATTTATTTGCCTTTTAGAAAAACTCCCTCATAATCTGGTAAATTTTCATTCTTAATATTGTATATTATGTTCCATTAATATAAAAGGGCGATGAATTTCTGAAAAGCTATAAAATTCTAATGAATAAAGGAAAAACAGAATTTACCGAGAGGAATACACGGTTTACAGAGTTTTATATTTTCCATCCTTACATTCAATTTTATTTTGTTCAATAAGGAGGGCTAAGTGCTTCTGAAGCATGATTTTTTCCGCAACGAGATAATATTCCAGTGGCTCATAAAATTTACCGTGCACTAAGGCGTGAGGGATGATTTCATTAAGAGTTTTTTCCTGTTCAAGGAAAATTAAGATTTTTTCATTACGATCTTGGATTTTATTGAGGAAACGTTCTAGTAAATCAATGATATTATCGAAAATTACCCCTTTATGGCTGGAAACTAAGATAGAGGGGTTTTTTTGGATAAGTAATTGGATAGAATTTTGAAATTCAAGAATATCAGAATCAATCCCCCCATACCAGGGGCCGAATGAGGTAAGATCGATATCAGATGAAAAAATCAAATTTTCGTCAACAATTTCAAAACAACAATGACCTGCAGAATGTCCTGGAGTATGAAGTATTTTGACTTGAATGGAACCTAGGTCAAAAATTTGATCATTTAAGAAGGTGTTAACTTCGGCAAGAGGTTTGTAATGAAATGATTTGAGAAATGAATCCAAAATCTTTTGAAGTTCTGGAGTATTCATCCCATAATGGCGAAATAGTTCCTTTTTTGATAGAGCTTTCGACTTATCCTTTCCATGGATATAGCGTGCTGCGGTGAAAAGGTCCGTATCGTAGATATGATCCTCGTGTCCATGGGAATAGAGGATGAGGTCAGGCTGCCCAAAGCGTCTTATGAGCTTTTTAATGATAGATCTTCCGATACCCGTATCGATTAGCATTTTTTTCCGATCGTTGATAAAGAGGGAATTCGAATAGGGATAGCGCCCATGGTTCTTGCCCTCAATGAACCAAATCTGGTCGCAAATTTCTTGAAACATGATATTAATTAATAGCCAATCTTTTGTAAATTTTTCTCAAGAATCGCAAGATCTTCTTCTCGGACCTGTTGAAGAATTGCTTCAGTCTGAATGGTGGCGATGGGGGCAAGCCAACGTAAAATATTCGCCATCTTTTTTATTTTAATTTTATTTTCGATTAATGCTTGGGATAATGTTGTCTTTGCGAGGAGAATATCTTCTACAACTTGCAATGCATTAAAGATCATGGCGGGGCTTTTTGGATTTACGCCTTTTGTAAATGAAAGTTCAGAAATCGTTTTGATATGTAGTGTAACCTCTACAAGATTTGGAACAATTAGCCCAATTTCTTGTTGTTTCACAGATTCTTGGATAACCTGGGCAGCTTTTGGATTGTTTCTATACATTGGTTCTAATCGCTGGAAGAAATAATTGAAAAAAAAGGATGCCGCTTCAATATCAGTAATGTTGCCATCTCGAAGCGCTTGCAATGCTGTTTTCACGCGGCGTTCTAAATCATCCGGCAGAACTTGAAAAAGAATGGAAATTGACATGAACTCAATATATTTTCGGTATGTTATGTATTTCTTTCGATCTACAAGCGGCAGCTTTTTTTGGGATTCGAATGAGTCTCAATAATCAGAAGAAAATTTATCGGGCTTTTAATTTTTGCACAATGGGGGGGCGTTGTTTATAGAGGATGCGGAAGCCACAGTGGGGGCATTTCACACCTGGGAGTGATTCAAGCCCTTTCATGGTTATTTCTTTCTGGCATCTTCCACAAATATAAGGAGCCATTCTGTTTTTCGACCTTACTCGAGTTTTTGCGTTTTTTATAGTTTTTGTATTTACTACGAAGCTTCTATTTCTTTTATACCTTTCTGATGGATTTGAGTTAATTCTCGAAACCACTTCCCTACAAAATAAGATGGAACGATCAGGAGAGGAATAAACAGAAAGATTGTAAAAGCAGTAATAATGGGACCAAATAAATTAGGATAATCAAAAACAAATATAAAAAATCCAAGGAAGCCAATTAGAATCGCAATTAGGAATGACAATTTTAATTTCAAATTATGAGCTGATTTAGGCAATGGCGTAAAATAACGCCATAAATTCACGAATGCGTAAATACAAAAAATAAGAACATGGTAACCCATATAAAAGCCAAAAATACGGTAATCGCGACTAGGACATCCGAAGAAATTTATCCAGAGATCTAAATCGTATCCTGCGTCTACTGGTATAGAGAACCATTCTGTTCTCGTTCCGCACCATAAAAGATCATGGAGATTAGTTCCAGCGAATCCAAAGCATAAAAAACAAAGGAGAAAGAGAAAAAAAGTGCCAAGTAAGATAGAATTTGTATCTCGAAGGTAACCATAGAGGCAAATTAAGCCTATAGCAATAGGTAGAAGAAGAAAGGCGAAGGTAGCGAAGATATTAAATCCAGTTACGCCTGGAAGTGCATTAAAGAGATGAACATTTTTCAATGCAATCATGTAACATGAATTTACTAAGAAACTTAGTCCCAGACAGAGTACAAGATACTTTACTTTTCGCGTTTGTGCTTCAGAAAGCTCAATTTTATTGAAATAATTAATAAGGGAATGCCATTGCTTTTTAAAGAAGAGAGGAAAAATAATAACTGCTAAAAGGATAGCCGTATAAATTAAGAAGATATATAAAGTGCCTTCTAAAAACATATGAGATCAACTGGAATTGATGGTTCCACCTAGCAATTTATCTGAATATACTTTATTGATTTTTACTTGCACGATTTTTCCAATTAAACTTGTGCCATTATCAATTAAAATAGTTGGTCCTCCTCGCAAGGAATATCCAATGACTTTTGATTTGTCCTTTTTTGCGAATTCACTGATAATTACACGTTCGATTGAACCGAGGTACTCCTGTTTTTTCTCGTGATTGATCCTAATAGCAGTATCTACAATCATTTTACTCGCTTTATCAGAAAGAGCTTTGGGGGGTGGTGGGATGTTTTCAAACGCAGACATGGGGATCGGTTTAAATTTATAGACGGTAACCTTTTCAATACCTTCGTTTGCCAGTTTCTGCATAAATCTTTTTGTTTCTATAGCGGTTTGTAAAGTTTGTCCAGGTAATCCGTGAATGAAGTAAGTATGAACTCGTAAATTATATTTTTTGGCGAGTCTTACAGCATTAAGCACTTCATTGGGAGATGATGATCGTCCGAGTAATTTAGAATGGGTTTTAGATCCCGTTTCGCAGCCAATTGAGAATGTTGTATTCGGGAGATATGTCGCAATTAGTTTTGCGGCTTGTTCAGTAAAAAGTGAGGCTTTAATATTTTCGATAAAGACAAATATATCAGTTCCTGTGATGATATCATTAATTCTTGAAAGTAATTCTTCAAGTTGAGGATAGTTGGGGGGAGGTTTTATCGGGTCAGTGAGAGGTTGAGGGGCGACTAATTCATCACGTTGAAAATCTAGAAAATCACTTGCACCGAGAATGAGCCGAAGAGCGCCTAACTCAATTAATTCTTTTATTTCAGAGATGATATTATCGATAGTGCGGCTTCGAGAGGGACCATAGAGCATTGGTACGGAGCAGTATCCACATCCTGGTGGAATATTAAGTGGGCATTTAAAGCGTTTAGCAAGATCAGATGCCGTACAGGTTCCACAATCATTACACATTCGACCATCAGGCAATTTAAGTTTTGTACGCAGAAAGTTTGAACATCCTCGAACGCATTCAATGTAGATTCGAGCAGCTCGATAGCCTGGATAATCTTGAATATGTTCAGTAGATGGTTGAAAAGAATTTAATTGTTTTTTAGAGAGAAATGGGCGTCGAATATTCTCTATTATTTCTTGATTAGATTTAAAGATGATACCAGAAATATTTCCAAGTGTGTTATTCGTACATCCATCTGAAAAAATTTTGTGTTTAATAAGTTCTGTGAGTGTGACTTCCGCTTCGCCAATAATACCAAGATCTATATCTAGATTTAATAAAATCCGAGTTCCAGCAGCTGTTATTGGACCACCGAGAATTTTAACCGTTTCAGAATCGCGGGAAGAAACCAATTTAGACCATTTCTTGAGGATTCGCTTTACAGCGGGAAAATCCATGGTCATTGCACTAATGAATAAATGATCTGCATCCATTGGAAGTTTTTTCGCTTGTAGGAATTGTTCGGCTAGAACTATTTTTGAATT
This sequence comes from Candidatus Helarchaeota ASGARD archaeon Hel_GB_A, assembly GCA_005191415.1. Classification (GTDB taxonomy): domain Archaea; phylum Asgardarchaeota; class Lokiarchaeia; order Helarchaeales; family HEL-GB-A; genus HEL-GB-A. The sequence continues at coordinate 985 of SUPS01000253.1, read as the reverse complement.
TATTGAAAAATTCTTAAGAACACCGGCGATTGTTCGAGGACCAGCGCTAATAACATCACGAGTGAATCGGCGGGAGCCTCGTTCAGATCCTAATGCATCAATAATTAAAATATTCATCGAAATTGCACTAAAAAAAGAAAATTTGAGGTGAAATGGAAATTCATTTATTGGAGAACTATGTTATCCTGCGGGAAACCCCATTTGATTAATAATTTTCGAACTTTTCGACGATGATCTCCTTGTAATTCAATACGTTTCCCCTTAATGGTGCCTCCACAAGCGCAAGCAGATTTAAATTTCGTTAGGAGATCTTGAAAATTCGTATCAGGATCCAACCCATCGATGATTGTTACCTTCCGTCCATATCTTCTTTTCTCGATTTTTATCTTTATTATGGCTTCTTCTTTCTGAATTTCCTCACAAATACATAATTCTTTCGGTAAACTGCATTTCGGGCAGATATTATCCAATTTTTGTGCGAAACTCCTTTACTTTTATTTTATATAGATAATTAAAGCCTCTCAAATTTTATAAAAGTATTGGAAAAGGTGCCTATTAGAATATAAATAAATTGAAATGAATGATTTTTGGAAGAATTTTTAGAAATTTTTGGTGGTAATCAACCAATCAAATTCGTAAAAAATCAGAAGAAATGAAGAGAGTTTATTAAACTTGAATAATGATTTCAAAATGTAACCGGGATGAGGAACTTGTGATATTGAAATGGTTCCTTTAAATTGGGAAAATAACGCAAGGTTTATAACATTGTTATTCAATATTTACTTGAAAAAATAAAGAAAAAAATAAGTTTTCAAATTTAGAGAATTTTTTAGGTTATATGAGTAAAAAAAATGGTGGTAGATATTTATGCAATTTCCCTGTGAGATTTTGGTACGAAATATTCTCCCGGCAATTAAAGCAATTATCGTTAAGGAATTAAATACCAAATATAACAAATCTCAAAAAGAAATAGCAAGTTTATTAG
>SUPS01000252.1 GCA_005191415.1 Candidatus Helarchaeota ASGARD archaeon Hel_GB_A | reverse complement strand
AAGCCGACACAGGTGATTAAATCATTATGCACAATTTTTTAGTGCGTTATATATAGGTAAAAAATTGTAATATCAGTATACGATATCGTAAACTGATACTATGTTAAGAGAATTTTTTTTGGGTTTTATTAAAATCCATATCCTATATCATGCAGCGAAAGAAGAGGTTTATGGAGTGCAATTAATAGATGAAATAAAAAGGCATGGATATAATATTAGCCCCGGAACTTTATATCCTACTCTTCATCGCTTAACACAAAGAGAATATTTAAAAGTTATCTCGAAAAATGTTAATGGAAAAATTCGCAAATATTATTCAATCACTCCAAAAGGTAAATTAGCCTTAGAAGAAGCCAAAAAAAAGATAAAAGAGTTAATAAAAGAAGTTTTAGAAGATATAGCGCAATAATACAATAAATGTGATATTTATGAATAACAGTCAAAAAATTGGATTGAATATTATATTGTTAGGACTTGTAAGTTTAATTACGGATGCAAGTAGTGAAATTATTTTCCCATTGATGCCCTTTTTCTTAGAAATTCTGGGAGGTACAGCAATTGGGACAGGTATTTTAATTGGTCTCATTGGTGGGCTAGGAGATTCCCTGTCGAGTATATTAAAAGCAGTATCCGGGTTTTGGTCCGATAAAATTCGGCGGAAAAAACCATTTGTGGTTGCAGGATATTCGATTTCTGCAACTTCTAAAATTTTCTTTCCCCTTTCTACTAATGCAGGACATGTGGCTATTGTCCGAGTTTTTGAACGCACTGGAAAGGGCATCCGAGATGCACCCCGTGATGCTATTATCGCAGATTCTTCTGAAGAAAAAAAAGGAAGAGGTTTTGGAATACATCGTGCTTTAGATTCTGCAGGCGCAGTAATTGGCGCAATTATAGCACTACTTTTTATCTTATTTTTCCGTCCCCAAACTGGTGGTGATGAATTATTGTATGTGCTTCGAATAACGTTTTTCTTCGCAGCAGGTCTCGCTTTTTTCGCCTTAATTCCCTTAATATTTGTAAAAAGCAAACCAGGAAAAGTGCTTTCTAAATATAAAGTAGGTTTTAAGAATTTACCTAGATACTACTGGTTTCTTTTAATTATCATAGGGCTTTTCGCCTTCGGGAATTTCACTTATATGTTTTTTGTCTTCCAAACAAGTGCTTTCTTTCCTGCCGAATGGAAATATATCACACCAATTGCCCTTTATATCTTGTTTAATATTGTTTATACGAGTTTATCAATTCCTGGCGGCAACCTCTCTGATAAAATCGGTAAAGGAAATGTTTTAATAATAGGATACGGCTTTTTTGGGCTAACTTGTTTAGCATTCATATTCTCAATAGCCCTTCCTCTATTCATTGTTGGATTTTGTCTATATGGTGTAGCTCTTGCCTTTATTGATTCTGTCCAACGAGCATTCATCTCTGATATTGTTCCTCCAGAACTCCGTGGTACAGCTCTAGGCACTTTTCATATGGTAATAGGGCTTGCAGCTCTTCCCGCAGGAATCATTGCAGGACTTTTTTATGATATTAATCCCACTATCACATTTATTTATGGTCTAACAATAGCTATAGCCTCCATTGTTTTATTAACAATATTTTTAAAAACAAATGAAGCGATAAAAGCTTGTAACCCAGGTGTCAACGCCCAAAAATAGCGAGATATTATTTTCTTCTTAATAATCAACATATTCTTTTTCAATTTCCTTAGCTTCTTTGAAAATACTTTCCAATTCTGTAAAGGAAATTGAATTTAATTTTAAAATTAGATGTTCATTATCATATAAATCCCAATTTTCATGTAAAATTTGAATGCCATACTTTTCAGGACATTCATAGAATGAAGTGCCTGGGTAAGGAGTAGCGGCAAAAAAATTCACCCGGTCTATTCCAGGCTCTAATGCTAATTCATCAAGTAATTTACATGTCTGTATAAAACTTTCATGTGTTTCACCAGGTAATCCAACTATAAAGTATGCTTGAATTGCAAGTCCAGCTTTCTTTGCAGCGTTTATCCCTTTTTTGACCATTTTTATATCTTGATTTTTGTTAATTATTTGTAAAACTTTAGGATCCCCTGATTCCACTCCCACTGCAATAACTTTACAATTTGCTTTCTTTAATGCATTTGCTAACTCAGCGGAAATTTTATCTGCGCGAAGCTCACAACCCCAATTTAAACTTATTTTGCTTTTTTCTATTTCTTGACACAATTTTAAAGCATATTGTTCAGAAATGTTTAAATTATCATACAAATTCACAAACTGAAACCCTAGCCGCGATAGAACTTGCATTTCATGGACGACATTTATGATTTTGCGAAATCTAACCTGCTGAAAAATTCTTTGTCGCACACAAAATGCACAATTAAAGGGACATCCTCGATTGACAATAATTGTGCCTACGTCATAGTTCTGTAAATCTATTAAATGTCTGGCAGGTAGAGGCAAATTATCGAGATTTGCAGGGATATATGATTCATTGTAATGTATTTTTCCATTAATTCGAAATGCAAGATTTGGAATTTGAAAAAAATTTTGCATATTAGAACTAAAAATTGCCCGTACGAATTCTAAGATTGTTAAATCAGCCTCACCACATAAGACATAATTTACATCTTTATTCTTTCGGAGAATTTCAGCATATTTAAAAGTAGCATGAGGGCCTCCGTACAACGTTATAACATCGGGTTGGCTTTCTTTCACTTTTTTCAAAATCTTCATTGCCAGATTATGTGTATTTGTCAGACTTGTAATTCCCACTATTTTAGGCTCTTCAGCTAAGTAACTTTTAAGATCAGCAGTATTATATGCCCAATCCAGAAAAGCGACATCAAATCCAGTATTTTCGAGTACAGCAGAAAGTAATAAAAGTCCATTTGGCGGTTCCCGATGGAAAATCTTGGATTTGAGGGCTAATTCCGTTCGCGGATTAATGAAAAGTACGTCCATACCAATTTTCACATAATTGTCTATTTCTTCACTAGACAGACTTCCCCATTTATAAAGATGATCAAAGGGAAAAGGGGAAGTAGCAAGCAGGTGAGACATATTGGGATATTCGCCTCCTTTAAAGGAAATGAAATGCTATGCCTGTACCCATGCCTCCCTACATAACCATCTCCGAAGCCACATACTCCTTGGAATTTGCCCAAAGACGCTGCGGAAAAAAATAAGGCTATTGCGCGCAAAATCAGATTCAAAAATTGGATAAGGTATATTAGGGATATTAAGATATTGAGAGATTAAGTAATTTAGTGTGCGTGAATTAAAGGAAGAAACAGCAAGAATATATGAAGAGTATCAGCAAAAAATTCAAGAGTTAACTAATCAAATTGCACAAGAACGGGATAAATTTAAATTTCTCTATGGATTATTGACCAAAACTGGCGATGAATTAGTAGAATGTGTAAAACAAGCTCTTACATTTATTGGTTTCAAGGATGTCAGAGATGTAGATAAAATTATTGAAAGTAAAGGTAAGTCTAAACTAAAACAAGAGGATTTACAGATACATGATAAAAGCCCAGCACTATTGATAGAGATAAAAGGATTAACAGGATTTCCTACTGAATCCGACTGCAATCAAGTGATAAAATATGTACATAGAAGAATGAAGGATTGGAGGCGAGTAGATGTGAAAGGTATTACAATAATAAATCATCAACGCAATATTCCTCCACTAAATAGGAAAAAAGCATTTACAGAACAACAAATTAATGATGCAGAAAGCCAAGATTATTTACTATTAATAAATTGGGATTTATTTCGTTTAATAAAAGGATTAATAGATTGGAATTGGAATCCTCAATTTGTTAAAGATCGTTTTTATGAAGTTGGACGTATGGTTGTTCTTCCAACAAATTATATTTACGTGGGTCAGATTTTTAATTATTGGGAAAAACCCGCTGCATATGGCTTAGAAATAACTGAAAATGTAGAGCTTAAGAGGGGGGATCGCCTTGGTTATAAACTTGAAAACGAATTTTTAGAGGAAATCATTACTTCACTTCAAATAGATAATAGGGATGTAGATAAAGCGGTTAAAGGAAACAAAGTGGGGATTAAAACAATTGTGTGACCTTAAATAGGGTCGTTGAAACAAACGTATGGAGTAATAGAAAAAATGAAGGTAATAAATACGGTTTTTTGGCGGAGAGTGTGATGACAAGAAGCAATATCCTTGTGATGGTTTCCCATCCGAAGTCGGAAGTCGAAAGGAAGTCGCAATCACCCTTCTCGAAGCTGGGCCGCATCGGTGGGCAGACTATACGGGGCTGGTTACGCCATGCGATGGAGAAACTGCTGTTACAGCATGGGGTTTCGGTGTGCCACCCTCTAAGCACCATTTCGATTACCGCCGATCGGAATAAGGACTACTTCAAGAATGATTTGGCATTGGGGTACCATCCGCGAGGCGAGTGTAAGGCAGAAGGTGGGTGCCCCATTTACCGACTGTTCGGAGATCTCGATTGTGCAGGAAATCTAATGGTTTCTTCGGTGTATTTCTATCCCACTACGAGCGGCAATGGGACGATCACGAAGAATATCAACAAACTATTCGCTGGTGTGGGGTCTGGGCGGCTGGAAGTGATCAATAATAGCCCAAGATGTCGGTCTAGATCGCACCAGGTGTATCTGACAGTCGAACATCTTGCCGGGGTGATGATCGAAGCCCCGTTTAAATTAATTCTCCGCAATCCCGATAGAGATCAAGAGGTGTTGCTCTTAAAAACCCTCGAATTTCTCAAAATTAAGGTGCAGCAGAATGAATTCGATTTTATGCTCGGGGGGATGCGGACAGCTGGGTATGGGAAAGGGGCGATTTTACCAATAAAACCGAAAAAGGCGCGGAAATCGAGGAATAAATCTCTCCTCTCAGGAGAAGATACAGAGGTAGTGCCCCCTAAGGAGGAGATTCCGAAGACTTACACGATCCAATTCAAACTGAAGGCGGCTGAGGCAGGAAAGCTTGAGGCTGCCTTCCAAGACGTCATCAAACGGTGGAGAGCGAAGTTTCCTATCCCAGCAGGAGATTCGCCAAAAGATGCAGACAAAATAAACGAGACTGAAAGAAAAAAGGAAAAAAAAGCGGAAAAAGGAATAGAACTAGCAAACAAATGAGGCGATTGCACGCATGAAGATGCCGTATATCCTGCGATTGCTCTTTAAATTTGAGGCGGAGTATGCGGGTTCCCCCTTGTTCATTTCTGGGAACGCCCTCCGCCACGCCCTCTCGCGCCAAATCAATACATCCGTGGGTATTTTCACAAAGGAAGCGAGCCTTAAAATGCCTCATTCCTATTCCG
>SUPS01000024.1:16187-23440 GCA_005191415.1 Candidatus Helarchaeota ASGARD archaeon Hel_GB_A | reverse complement strand
GATGTATATCTAAATAAAATAATTTTTTTAAGATATAATCAATTATGGGAATACCATTCAAAGGAATGAGTGATTTGGGTAAGTGACTTGTAAAATCGCCCATGCGGCTACCGTTTCCTGCAGCCAACACGACAACCTCAAAAATTTCAATCACCTCCGTATAAAAATTAAAATTCACAAAGAAATTTTTAGGGGTTGCCAACTGCTGAAAATAAATATGAAATTATTCAACAAATTGGGGTTTAAATGCCCCTATCATTCTCTTTCATAAACCCATGCGATTAATAATTATTAATTGCATATTTTATAAAAAACTTTTAAACACTTTTTTGTTAAAAAAAATTTGCAGTTTAACACAGAGATGTATATTTTATTATTTTTATTTCTAAAATTTATCATTATTAAATAAATTTTAAATTCTCAAAGTTCTGAAGATTTTATGAGTATGAAATAAGGAAAAGTTATAACTTTACTTCTTTATTTTAAGTAAAAATGTAAATGATTTGTGGAATAGAATGATTCCAAAAATAAATCTACAAGAAATTATTACAAAGCTTCAAAAATTTAAAGAAAATGATGATAAGAAATTAATAGGCGTATTCCCTCACTCGCTTATCCCGGACGAATTAATTTATGCTGCAAATGCAATTCCTATTAAACTGACTTTGGGGGGTGATGAATATGCTACGACAAAAGGTACAGAATATCTAACACAAGCAACTTGTCCATTTGCCCGAGGAACGATTGGATATTTTGATCAGGCAAATCCACTATATCAATTATTAGATGCGTGCATAGGAGGGAATTTTTGTAATGGAGATCTTTGTGCATCCGAAATGATAATGAAGTTCTTCAATATTCCATTTATTAGAGTTACGTTCCCAACAACTACAGCTCCTTTTTCGTTAAATTTCTTAAAAAAAGAATTTATTCTCTTAAAAGAAAAACTTGAATCTCTAACAGGAAATCAAATTACACGCGAAAATCTTTATACAAGTATCGAATTATATAATCAAATTCGAAATGCTTTTGATAACATAAACAAACAATTAAAAAAGAACAATTCGCCTCTTATGGGAGAAGATTTACATTATTTGATTCATCGTTTTTTTCTTCTAGGACCAGATGAGACGCTAAATTATGTAAATCAGATTGAAATAGAGAATGCTAAGCAAATTGAAGATAAGATCCCAGTTCTTCTTTCAGGTTCAGGAATTGCCTTGGGTGATGAATTAATCCATCTCATTGAGGAATTTAATGTACGCTTAGTCGTTAATGATACTTGGTCGGGAATTCACTTTTATCATGAAAAAATAGATATTAATGCCAGTAAAGCACCTCTTGATATTCTTGCAAATCATTATCTCTTGAAAAACGAATCGTCTCGAATGGTTCCAAATACTCGTCGAATTCCCCGCGTTTTAAATCTTGTTAAAGAATATGATGTGAAAGGCGTCATAAATCATATTCTCAAATTCTGCGACCCTTATGTTGCAGACCGTATTCGGTTTAAAGAGGCGCTCCAAGAGGCAGATATTCCTACTTTGGAATTAGAACGTGATTATTCAACAAGTGTAGAGCAGCTAAAAACGCGACTTGGAGCTTTTTTTGAAATGATTTCATATGTGTGATAATAATGAGTCAAGGAAAGCGGATGGTTGGAGATTTATTTCTAAAAAATTTTTTGAAATTAACCATTCAATTTTACTCTGGGAAAACTCAGTTAAAAATTGCTCGTAGAACTCGGAAAAAAGTAATTGCAATGCCGTTACCGGTCGGTGTTGAATTAGTTTTCGCTGCAGGAGCGACCCCAATTTTCCCTTGTCGAATAGGGGATTATTCCTCAATGCCTTTTCTGCGTATTGCACGGCTCTACCAAAACCTATTTGGGTGGAACCTACTTACTCGCGGTATCAAATTCCTACGCCCATTCGTAGGAACTGAGTTTTTTTCAGAAGTAATCGACCAATTTTTGATAAATCTTTACAAAACTTACGAATATTACATAGATTATGCTGAAAATGAAGGCGCACCATTGGACGCGTGTTTCGGTACCCGCCTTTTATTAGGGGCGATTTGGCCTCAACTTAAAAACATTCATGCGACACTCGGTTATGGAACTCGTTGCAATTGGTTCTCTAAAGTATTCGAGGAAATTTCAGAAAAACAACCTTTAGTATTAATAGAAATACCAAATGTTCCAGCAAAACACGGCGAAGAAATGATGATTGAAAGTTTAAAAATAGTTATTGATAAATTAGAAAAAATCACAGGTAACACCATCACTAATGAATCATTACGAAAACAAGTTCTAATTGCAAATAAAATTAAAGAAAATTATTTAAAGATTCTAGAAATTTGGAGTAAAGAGCGAATTCGATTGCATCCCTTAACTTATACAAATTTATTATCCTTATTGCATATAGCCTTTACAGATTTCCTCTGCAATCCAAAATTCTTTAATCAAACACTTCAACAATTACAACAAGATCTACAAAAAATTCCTAAAAATGGAGGTTATGATACTTCAGATATGCCTAAATTGATTCTCGTTAATGCATTTGGAGGATACGAACCCCATCTACCCGAGATAATGGATAATTTAGGAGGACGACTTCTTATTGCCGACTGGGAAGTTCTTAAAGTTCTCACTCCAATTAAAACCCAAGGTGATATGATCGAAAACTATGCATCAGCTCTCCTACAGTTTGAGGCGGCATGGATGGATAATTCAACTCTCGTGGATCGATATATCTCTATTGCTTCTAAATACGATGTTGATGGGATTCTTTTCAACAGTATTTATGGATGTAAGTCAATTACACCTTCTTTGCGATTGTTTAAAGAACGCTTGCTAGAAACCGACTTAGTGTTAGTAGATATTGGCTTTCAAAATATTGGAGATAATTATGAACAGTTGAAAACACGTATCGGAGCGATGCTTGAATTAATTAGAGAGCGTAAAGCTTAAATTATTCGAGTTTTTCCATAAAATTCACAACATCTTTAAAAACTAATATTCGGTAAAGGAGTTTATCCCGCTTTTGCTTCCATTCATTAACTAGACTTTCTTTTAACTCTCTCGTTATAGGAACAGGGGGTAATCCAAAAAGTTCTTGGATTTTCTTATTATGGGATGCCAAATCAACCGAAATTTCTTCAATTTCTTCGAATACTTCCCGCTTATCGATTTTTCCACTTGTTTTTCGAATATCCTCTACAAATTGTTCTAGAATACTAATTCGATTAGAAATTTCATTAAAAACCATGTCAAATACGGTTCTTAATGTGAGAATATATTCAGACAAGACCGCTTGCTCATTAATAATTATAGGGCGGTCTGGAAATGGTCGCTCTAATTTAAATTCTGTAGGAAGTTTCTCGTTCTGAATTTTTACTTTATAAATAAGTTCTGCCATTTTCTGAATCACAAATTCAACATTTAAACCTGTTTTGAAAGATACTTCATAATAACCTTGTAGTTTATTTGTATTTACAAATTGCTCGATTTCTGCATCATCTATTGCTTTTTGATAAAAAAGATCCGCCTTTGACCCAATCAAAAAGATCGGCACATCTACATCATTTTTCCGAATAAATTGAACCCAATCTACTAACTTTTCGAAAGTTTCTTTTCTTGTTAAATCAAATAGGAGTAATATGCCAGATACTCCAAACATATAATGTGGTTGTAATGTTTTATATCGTTCTTGCCCTGTAAAATTCCAAACAACTAAAGCTATTTCGATATTAATATTTTTCAGAATTTTAACAGCAAAGGAAACGCCATAAACTTGCTCATGTAATTGTTCAGTGGTATCCTCAAATCGCATACTGCAATATTTATTAAAAGTACTTTTCCCTACATCGGGTTCTCCCAATAAACATATTTTAAATTTATAACGATTTGGAATAAAAACGCCCTCTTTTAATCTTTTAAATCGGATTTAAATTTGCCATTTCTATAGCAATTATGGTTATTTTCTAATTCCTTGTTTTCGCTGGAATCTTGCTTATATAACTTTATTGGATGAGATTTAAATACATACGTTTCGCTTCCCGCAACGATCTGAAATCATATATTTTTCGCAATATCACATTTTCATAGGCTTTCTGCATTTGAAATGCAATTCTTGGAAATGGCATTCGTCCCGTAGCTCCGCAAAGACCTGGTATTACAACCGATTTAATAACCTTCTTAGTCTTCTTCAAATTATAATCAATGATGCTTATAAGAATTGCTCTCATTGCTAAATAAGCATTAATAGATTTGCTCACATTCAAAGGTACTGGCATGGTTGGTGCTGAAATTAAATATGGAAATTTATCAAATCCCGTTTCGACAACTATAGCTTGGCCGACCGGTAGTTCCCCAAAAAATTGTTCCTTTAAACGTTGTTGGACTTTTTCTTGAATTGTAAAGTTGAAAAATTTACTTATTAAATAGTCTAAACCTCCATCCATAAAACCAAACGAATTTGCTGGACTTACCAAAGCATCTGCATCAATTTTAAAAATATCGCCTTGAATTATTTCTACTTCGGGATAGAGATTAAATGCACTTCTCCATGCATCCACCATCTTTGCATTAATATCACAAAGAATTATTTTTAACTCCATTTTTACTCAAACCTAACTACTTTGCATATTTGTTATTGTGTATTGTTAATAATTCTGTTGGACTTTGCAAAATTTACTTATATTATCAAAGTAGAAATATTAAAATAATTATTTTCTTAAAAAGAACCTTAATTTTTAAAAAAAATCAACTTATGGAGAATATCGGGTATGAATCAAAAGAAAAAGAGCAGAACTGTTAGAAAATTTATGCTTCTCCTACTTGGGTTCCTAATTATTCTAATGGTTATTCCATCATCGCCTATTATAAAAGCTGCAGACCATGATAATGATGGCATAGATGATACAAAAGAATGGAATTTAATTTATCAATATGCCCCGAATCTTCATTTTAAAGCTGGTGAGAACTTTTATCCCGTGGATTGCACCTATTTCATCAATAATTCCAAGTTATATCAATGGGTTGGCAATACCTCTCGGTCATTAGTTGATCCCAATCCTACCCGTTACAATTTGAACGGTTACAGCGATCAACACTTCTTGGACTGTACTTTTGGAAATTACACTGAAATTTTAGGCAATTATTCTAATGATCTGAGTACCTTAGGCTATAAAATCTATGGGCGCGTTGTCAATGAATCAGGATTCTATTGCATTCAGTACTGGTTCTTCTATGTTTATAACGATCATTCCTTTAATCAACATGAAGGCGATTGGGAAATGATCACGATTATCCTTAATGGTACAACAGAAGAACCACTTATGGCAGCTTATTCACAGCATCATATTGCCGAAGTCGCAGCGTGGGCGGATATTGAGAAGACAGATGGCACACATCCTAATGTGTATGTTGCCAGAGGTTCTCATGCAAATTATTTTCGCCCGTATCAAGGAAAAGTAGGATTTGAAAATGACGAAGTGGGAAATGATGGCTTCGTATTACCGTATAACCATCCACAATTGAAATTCGAATTACTAGGGGAAAAGGGTGTCGGAAATCATAATGCTTCCCAAAATTGGCTAGATTTTCAAGGTCGCTGGGGTGATTGGGTTAATTATTTTGATTTCTTCATTGGATTCGCAGGTCCTCGAACCCCTGGTTGGGGTGAAAACCAAGAAAAATGGGATACTCCCCTCACGTGGGCTGAAAGTCAATTCGCTGTCAATTCTACATGGTTTACTCTCTGTTGGATTATGTATTATTTACTTTGGATTTTCATTGGTATCTTTGCAATAATGTTTGCCTTAAAACTCTATCATGCGATCCGAAATAGGACATCCGATGAAGTTCCTAAACTCTCTATAGTTCTAGGAGGGCGTGCTGCGCTTGGGGTCACTATAGGCGTAGCTGCCTTGCTTATTACAATTGGTGCAATATTTTTACCATGGTATTCTGTTTGGTTAGATATTCAAACACCAGTTATTTCATCACAGGGCACTATCCTCTTAATTGATGGGCTCAATGGGGTCCAGGTTAATTTTATAATTGCAGGTACTGGTACTACACCTCTTTTCAATGTAGCAATCCCATTTTACATTATCATTGGAACAGGAATTATCTTAAGTTTCTTAGATATTATAGGAGCTAAGAGTGCCAAAAAACTTGGTACAAAGTACATTACTAGTGGTATATTCTTCTTAATTATCTTCATAATCCTATTAGTGTTCATGACTCAAATGAATACGCTTCTCGGTATGGTTAGTCCTATGTTCGGCGGAGCTCTTCCCTCTGAAATCACCGCTATTATGAATGAAATAGCATCCAATCCCTTTCAAGGAACCTATGCAACCACGATTAGCGGAACTATAAATGTCGATCTTGCATGGGGATTCGCCATAGGTGGTTTTATCCTCATTGGTGCTGCTATTGGAAACTTCTTGCCGGAATAATCCTGCGTACTACTCCTGAATCTGCCTAATTTAATTTATTTTCTTTTTTTATTATTTCAATTCATCACAAATCTTTTTTAAAGTTAAAAGTCAGGATATATTTCTTTCGCAAGATGAATGATATCCAATGCTTTTCGATAATTTTGCATTCGAATATACATATGAACGATTGCCTTTAATGAATTAAATGCTGCATCATCATCCTGCCTTTTAAGGGCGCGAACTGCGAATTTTTGTGCCCTTCCTATAGCTGCCATTAACTTCACTTTATCCCGCATAAAGAATTCACCTATTTAGGATTATCAATGTTAATACGTTTGAAAAATTAAATAAATTCAGAGAATATTGAGATAATATTGCTTGATATTAACAATTAGCGAAAGGTTCTCATTCAGAAATGAAATAATAAAAAAATGGGAAAAAAAAGATTACGCAGAAATTTAGTAGTTTTATATTGAGAGATCTCGTCTTTGAGGAAGATTCCAATAAATTATGACAAGAATACCTAAGATGGGAATTATTAGAAATAATTGGAAAGATGGAATTAGTGGAGGTACAACCAATAATTTTAGTTCAAAAATAAGATCCCAATTACCACCAGTTCCATTGTATATTCGTAAAGAATTCAAGATACCGGCGGAATGAAAGCTCATTTCTATTTTTTCTTTCCCGATATCACCTGATGCCGAACCATTATATTGTATAACCATTCCATCATAGCCATGAGGGCCGCTTGTCCAACTATAGTGTTCATAAGTGGTATTACTTAAGGTTTGATTTACAGC
>SUPS01000024.1:3430-15683 GCA_005191415.1 Candidatus Helarchaeota ASGARD archaeon Hel_GB_A | reverse complement strand
CACAAAGTATAGCAGGAAAGGCAGTCATAAGTAGCCTGAGTCCGAGCAATTGGTCAGGCGTGATTCCCGCTTCGGTTCCAAAGATATGCCATCCAGTAGAATTGAAAACGATTGCAATAGCAATGAAGGTAATAACTGTAGAGAATCTAATCATTACGCCATTCATTCCATAATACATGCCTTCTCTTCGTACGCCTGTTTTGAGTTCATCTTCATCTACTATATGAGAAATAACAATGTCAATCAGATACATAGGACCTGCAAGACCTAATCCAATGATTGCGAAAACAATTAAGCCTTGGATACGATCTGTGATGAATAGAAGAGGCTGAAGTGTTATTCCGAATACTATCATTGAGATAATAAAGGTTTTCTTAGTGCCTAATCGTCCTTTAACAAATTTCCAGAAATATACAAAAATTGCTCCGAATATAAATGTTGCACCTAGAAGAATTCCAGTCCAAATGGTTTCTCCTGCCCCAATACCAAGAGCAAATCTGCTGTATAAATTGATGAGTATAGGTAATACGGAAACAATTGTCCAAAACATTAAGCCGACTATTACGTATGTCAAGAATGACTTATTTTTTAAGGAATAACTAACGGCTTTTCGAAATCCAGGAACCTTATAGGCGTCTTTCATAAATTCAGGGCGCTCCTTACATCCCCATTTTACTGTAATAACCATTGCAATCACAGTAATGATGGCAATAATTAAACCTGCCATTTGATATTCTGCGATTACTTGAGTACGCGAGACTAAATGGGCTTCAGGATCTGAAATTAGCAAGGTTGGAATGATGAATCCACAAATTAATCCGACAACTAAAAGAATTTGACGATAAAGATTGGCACTTGCACGTTCTTTTTCGTCTTGAAACATTTCTGGGAAAAGAGCTGTATGACTCATAAATGCAAATGTATAGACTCCGTCAAAAGCAATGATAATAACCATAAAATAGATAAAGTTACCTAAATCTCTGGGTAAAAGTGAAACTGGTGTCCAAAGAAAAACCATAATCAGTGCGAGAGGAATAATTGATACTGCGATATAAGGAATGCGTCGTCCCCATCTTGATTTAGTTCTATCCGAGATGTATCCCGCAAGTGGCTCATTTAGAGCATTCCATATACTCCAAATTATGTAACCCATCGTAATTACGTTAATATCAAGTTTTACAACAGCCCAATAGAAGGTGAAAATCAAAAAAGAAAACATTTGATAGGTCATTTGACTTACTAAATTTCCGATACCATGTGCAAATTTAACGCCAAATCCATATTTTATTTCTGAAGTCATAATTTCCACCTAGTATGAATAACAATAAATATCGTTGATTGCCTTAATTATTATTTCTGAGTTCTTTATTAAAAAATACGATGATTTATCCTAATTTGGTTGGAAATCACAAATGAATTTTCATAAAAAGATGGATAGATTGTATTAAGATTATTTAAGATTCTTTTTTAGAAGAAATGTAAAATCCAGGATCGGCGATATTTTGGGGGTCGAAGCTTTCTTTGATTTTACGGAGCCAGATGTGATAATTCATACAGTGAGGACCTGCCCACTCATGTTTTTTATCACCTAGTATGAAAAATGGAAGACCCAAATGTTCTTCTAGATCCATTTCATCACAAGCATTAGCATATTCTACGAATCCTTCAACAGATTCAGTAATATTTACATTATACATTGTAGGCATTTCGCAATGAGCCATATGCCCTCGTTCGAAGCTGGCAAGCCACAATCCATCACCCTGGTCGTCTATTATAACACCCTTCTTAATGAATTTTTTCTTAAGGGGCGCATTTAATTGCGCCATATGCACAGAATTATCGATGTTATCCATGCAGCCATGAGTACTTTGGAAAGCGCCTGTAATTAAGAAACCATGAAAACCATACATGCATCGTAATCCTTCGGCGTAACTAATTGATCGAATTTTTAATTTTTTGGTATAATCTTTCCCGCCTGTTTCTTGAATGAGCGCTTCTACCACTTGCTTTTTATATTCAAACTCTCGTTCAGTTTGAGCACCAATCATCACAGTAAGAGGACGTTTCAAGCGACCGTGAGATGCAAGTTGCGTTACTAATTCTTCACGAGTTTTGGCAAATCCCGCCAAGGTCGCGGATGCAGATAAATGATAACACATAAAACCAATCTCTTCTTCTTCAAATCGTCGTAAAGCATTAGCTAGCTCATCCCAATTTTTATAATTTATAACATAAAGTTTGAGATAATTCGGGATTTCAAATTCATAATTAGGTGATTCGCCTGTAACTTTCCATTCAGGTTTGCAAGGAAATGGATATAATTTCACAGCAACTTTTGTAAAAATGCCCATGCCACTTTTAGCACCGACAAAGCCTCGCATGATACCGCGGAGACTTGGTCCGGGACCATCACCAGAAAACCAATCAGGGTCATTAGTTATGCCGATAGATCCAACATGAAGCAACTCCCCTGAAGGTAGGACCCATTCAACGCCTAAAACGCTTCTTCCTGCGAATCCCGTAGAGGCTGAAGTGAATCCCATTCCACACATAGAGGTGGCACTCGCGAGAGGAGAGACTTGAGGACCTGCACCAGGCATACCACAATTAAGACCAAATTTCATTGTTTCAGATTGTAATTGCGCCCCTGAAACATAAGGTTCTATAACTGCGAACATGTTTTTAGCATCAATTTTAATGATTTTATTCATTCGCCGTAAATCTATTTGAACTGTATTTGTGCTTGAAACGCAGTTCCAGGGACCTAATCCCGTCGAAAATGCTTTAAATGAAATTTTGTAGCGATTACAGACTTTTACAACTCCTTGAACTTCTTCAACCGAACCTGGAAGAATTACAGCTGCGGGGCGAATATAATAACGCGCTGGTGGCTTCCCATCTAATACATTAAGTACTTCCGCTGCCCACTGAAATGCATAAGTATCGATGATAGCAGGTGCTTGTGAGATATTTTCGGGTCCTACAATTTGCTCGAACGCTTCATAGATATTATCATCTAGCATAAAAAAATCCCATTAACTAGTCTTTTTAGATGTTATATAGAACCCAGGATCTGCAATATTTTGAGGATCAAATGCCTCTTTGATTTTTCGTAACCAAATATGATAATTCATACAATGTGGACCATACCACTCGTGTTGTTTATCACCCTCAATAAAGAATGGAATTCCTAGATGTTCTTTTAAGTCTAATTCATCGCAGGCGTGCGCATATTCAACCCATCCCACAACTGATTCTGGTTTTGTAGCGTCATACATAGTTGGCATTTCACAATGTGCCATATGACCTCTTTCGTAAGTCGCAAGCCAGACTCCCTCGCCTTGGTCGTCAGCTATACCGCCTTTTTCAATGAATTTCCGTTTAATAGGTGCGTTCAATTTTGCCATTCGAATTGCCATTTCGATTGTATCCATTCCTCCGTGGGTCGATTGAAAACATCCTGTTATAAGAAAACCATGAAATCCTAAAAGGCATCGCAATGCCTCGGCATAACTCACGTCACGTATTTTTATCTTTTTAGTGTAATCCTTCCCACCAGTTTCTTGGATGAGCCCTTCGACAATTTTCTTCTTATATTCAAATTCTCGTTCTGTTTGTGCTCCAATCATGAGTGTAAGAGGACGTTTTAGACGCGTATGAATACTATAATAACTAAACATTTCTTCACGTGAGTTCGCAAATGAGGCGCAAATAGCTCCTCTTGATGCATAATAGCACATGAAACTAATCTCTTCTTCTTCAAATCGTCGTAGAGCATTAGTTAGAGCGTCCCAATCTTTATAATTAATGATATAGAATTTGAGATAATTTGGAATTTCAAATTTGTAGTTAGGTGATTCTCCTGAAATCTTCCATTCTGGTTTAGAGGGGAATGGATAGAGTTTCACAGCCACTTTTGTGAAGATACCAAGGCCACTCTTAGCGCCTACAAAACCTCGCATGATACCGCGAAGACTTGGTCCAGGTCCATCACCAGTGAACCAATCAGGGTCATTTTTCTGTCCTAATGCACCCAACTGAAGGAGATCGCCTGATGGGAGTACCCACTCAACGCCTAATACATTTCGACCCGCAAATCCAGTAGAAGCTGATGTGAATCCAGGCCCGGCCATTGATGTTGCACTCGCAAGAGGCGAAACTTGAGGACCTGCGCCTGGCATATGACAATTTAATCCAAATTTCATCACTTCAGCTTGAAGTTGTGCTCCTGAGACATATGGTTCTACAACAGCATACTGATTTTTTGTATCTATTTTCACAATTTTATTCATACGTCGTAAATCAATTTGGATGGTCCGCGGTGTCGATACACAATTCCATGGCCCTAATCCTGTAGAAAATGCCTTGAATTTTAATCCATATTTATTACAAACTCGTACAATTTGTTGTATCTCTTCTGTAGAACTAGGTAAAATTACGGCAGCAGGACGAAGATAGTAACGGGCAGGAGGTTTATCATTAATCACATTGAGTAATTCGGCACACCATTGAAAGGCATATGTATCTAAAATTACAGGTTCTCGTGAAATATTTTGAGACCCAACGATTTTCTCTAATGCTTCATATTCATTGTCTTTAATCATACATTTCCACCGAACTTACTCAATCTTCCATTGCTTTCAATACTAATTCTGTGAGATCGTAGAATTTTATAGGCGCATTATTTGCTTTAATTGCATCTTGCAAATTTGTTGCACAGAAAGGACAGCACGAAACCAATGTATCTGCGCCGGTATCTATCGCTTCCTCTAAACGGCGTCCCGCAGTTTTCAATGCAAAATCAGGGAATGCTGCTTTTACCCCTCCGCCTGCGCCACAACAGTAAGCATATTCTTTTATACGTTCCATTTCAACCAATTTTAATCCAGGAATCGCTTTTAAAACATTACGAGGAGGATAATAACACCCATAAGTCCCTTGTCGGAGAGGAAGCGGAGGCACTGGGAAACGCACGAGTGGAATGGGTTCCATAATTTCGCCATGCCATTCTTTATAGGGTTCGGAACATCGTCCTAAGTGACATGGATCATGATAGGTAACCGTTAAAGGCACTTCTTTCTTTAATTTAAGTTTGCCTTCTTTAAGCAATTGTTCAAGTAACTCACTGGTATGAAGTATTTTGAAATCATGTTTTACATATCGAGGATAATCTGCCTTTAAGGTGCTATAACAGCCAGCACAGCTCGTTACAATTGTTTCAATTCCTCGCTCTTTAAAAGCTTTAATATTTCGCTTTATTAGGTCAAGAACTTGGGCTTCTCCACCTGCTCGGAGAATTGGGCTTCCACAACAAAATTCATCTTCACCCAATAGTTGAAACTCAACACCCGCTTTATTGAAGATTCGCGCGGTGGCAATTGCGATCTCTTTGCGCCGATAAGAAGTGGTGCATCCCACAAAATAAGCCAATTTCGAATTTTTCGATACTTTTATATCAGAAGGTAACCAATCCAGACGTTTTGAGGGTTCTTCTCCATATGGATTATGTACTTCTTCGGTTAATTTCATATATTTTTTATGAGCAGGCAGTGGTCCCTCTCCATCTTCGACAATTTTTTTGCGGAGAGCTTCAATAACCTCTAAAGGCTCTAGATCGTTTAGATATTTGCAAGAAACAGCACATGCACCACAAGCCGTACATCGATAGACAATATTCAATAATTCCTCAGAATACCCAATTCGCTCAGTCAATAAAGATAACGCAATAATCATCCGTCCGCCACCAGAATACGCATGAAAATTATATTCATCGATGCTAGGGCAGACTTGTGCATATTTCCAACTTTTAATTTGAACTTGAGGAATCCATTTGCACATACTGCAACGGATACAGCGTTCCATTATATCTTTATAATCCGCTAACTTTTTTAGTTCAAGGGTCATGCACTTTCCTCCTTAAAACATAATGCACCTCGATTCAGTACATTTTTCGGATCAAAAATTGCCTTCACTTTCTGTAAGGAATCGACTACAACAGGCGATACTCGTTTATACATCTCTTCAGCCCAAATTCCATAAGGACGACTGAAAAAAGCCCCTTGATCCATAAGCTGAATGCTCGCTTTTTCAAAAAGTTCTCTTGCTTTCTGTTTTATGTTGGTATCAGAAGGATTATAATAAATGTTAAATTCACAATGACAATTACAGCCTTGCACCAGAGGTTGGATATAAACGCCAATGTCATCTTTAGAAAATTGGGTGGATTCTACGATTTTATTAAATGTATCTATAAAACGAGGTGTTTTATCTAAAGTTGTTAAGAAGAAAATATCTTGAGAGCCACCTAAATAACGTAGTTTCCAAGGATTTTTTGTGCAATTATCAAAAATTTTAATTACATCCTCATTAGAAATATTTTCAATTTCGTTCAAAAGCTGTATTCCCTGTTCTTTAGCAATATCGTTCAATTCGGCTTCTAGAAATTCTAATTTAGCTTGTCCATAGGGTTGTCTGCCTCCCAGTCCTATTATTAAAGTCCACGGAGAAAGTTTTCCTTTTAATTTAGTAATTTCAGCCGATGTTTCTCGAATAAGTGAAGCTAGATTTAAGTTATTTACGATAAAAAGTTCATCTCCAAACCTACGTTTTAACAACGTATAAAGGAAATCAAGAAGATTCTCAAGTTTCTCTGCTTGAACATAAAGAATTTTGCGAGTATCTGGAAGAAGCTCGCATTTCAGACTAATCCATGTTACAATGCCTATTGTACCTTGAGCTCCTTGAATTATTCGAAAGGGATCAAACTGAGTTGGTCCTAAGGGATTTTTTTGGGCTTGTCCTGAGGCTCTTTGCTCCTCAATAGTTCCCGGACCAGCTGCAGACCCAGTTCGGAAAAGATCACCTGTTCCAAAAACCACTTCCGTACAAAGCAGAGGATCTGATGAATCCCATTGGTATCGTGGAATGGTAATAGGTTCTCTTTCTAATGCAGTAGTTACCACGGATTTATTACATGCAGGAAGTAGGGGCGTGAGAAGTCGAAGCCCTTCCTTCTTAACAATAGGAAAAAGCTGACCAAAAGATACTCCTGGTTCAATCATACACATTCGATTCTTTCGATCCACAATTAGAACTTGATTCATTTCCGTAAGGTCTAATATAATTGTGTTCTCTGAATGTGGTGCATCAGATGCATTGGGATCAACCGCTTTTGAACTGACAGGAACTACTGAAAAATTTTGGGCATTAGCTAATTTGAGAATTTCCTGAATATCTTCTTTCTTTTTCACTTTAACTACAAGTTTCGGTTTTATTGGAGATTTCACTAAAAAATTATCGGCATATCTCTTATAATATGTCTCTAAAACGTCTTCATCCTTGAAAACATTCTGTTCTCCAACAATTTCTATCAATTTCGCTTGAAGATCAGTCATTAAAATATCCTCACATTATCGTTTTATCATTGTAAAACATGATATTGAAAAAAACTACTTTTTATGAAATTGTTGATAATTGCAGATAAAAAAATATGCCTAAATTCACATTATTTAAATTTTTATGAAATTGTTAATAATTGCACATAAAAAAATATCCCAAAATTCTCCTTTTTTAAATTCCTAATTGTATTAATTCAAAATTCTTCCAAGTCCTATTTAATGAAAAAAAGAAGAAAATTAATTGAGGAATTTTTTCCAAGTAGCAATACAATCATCTCGTTTAACTTTGAATTTCTTTTCAATTTTTCTCCAATCCATATGAGCAAGCATTCCATCAGCATCTGCATAAATCGAATTGACTGCATTAGCGATGGCTCGAACAAGATCTTCATCTTTTGTATAAATTTTGATTTGTATGGCATGATTGGATGGATTGGCTACAACAAAACCTGCAGCCTTATCAAAAACCTCTACATAAAGTTGTAGTTTTTCCGATAAATAGTAATAAGAATTGTTTCTTCCGCCTCCAGAACGATCATGAAGCATCGAAGGATCCTGCAGCATTATATAGTCATAGATAACCCTTGCAACATCAGGTACATATTTTGAAAAGGTCGTCTTAATTTTTCTAGCTCTGGCGTAGAGCTCCGTAACAGGTAAGTTAGTAAAACCTAGTTTTTGAGCTTGTTTCCGAACTTTTTTCCCCATCTATATACCACCAATTTTTACTTTTATTTTCATAACTTAAAAAATCTTCACCAAACTAATTTTCAATTTATGATTGTATTCTATTCTCATATCTTTTCTATTAAGTTAATTAATTGATTGTAATTAGGAGTTTTCATCATAAAAGGAGTAAGAATAAACCTTGAAACGAAATATTTATAATTTAGACAGCCGAACCTTGTATCCATTCATTAGTGGCATTCCAGATAACTTTTCTAACGCCCATGAATTTGTTAATTTGTTAATGTTAGCTCCTGGATGTTGGTTCGCGAAGGATAAATGTGGATTTTTATGTCCCCAGCCATGCGGATAAAAGAGAACTTTAGGCATAATGTTCTCGGTAATTAGAATTGGGACCGTAATTGAGCCAAAATCATTCTCAATTTTTACATAATCTGTCGAATTTAGACCTAATCGGTTAGCATCTTGTTCATTTATCCATAATTTTGGTTCCCATTTATTCGGCCATAAATTCTGTAGATTATGCATCCATGAATTCATTGTTTTTAAATGACGCCCCCCTATCATTAAAAATTCATTCTCTAAAAGTTTATATTTTGGTTCATTGGTGAGTCTTTCATTAAATTCTTTCTTACAAAGGTTTATCTGCTCGATTATAGGAAGACTCAAAATGTGCATTTTTCTATTCTTTGTTTGAAGATATTTCTCAAGAACGCCACTTTCGTTATTTCCTAAAAGTATAATCCCCTTTTTCTTAATTTTTTTAAAAGTTACCGCATGAGAAGAAAGAAATGGAATTCGTTTTTGTAAGATTTGACCTAAATATAAGAGTATCTTAAGAATTATCTCAGGATCAAACTCTTTATGAATAAATTGGTAAAATTTAGGGATAATATCCAAAAATTTATTTCCAAACGCAGTCAATTTCATTAATCGGATTAAGCTTAATAGAATTTCCCATTCCGCTTTAGGACCATATTTATCAGCTTTTATTGGAGCTTCGATATATTCAAGATGCGGAAATATTTGGTAGTTTAGATCAAAGACAAAATAATTTGATTGCTCAAGCGGCGTTTTCACGGGCAAAATATAATCTGCTGCAATAGAAGCGGTTTCATTGATGTAAAAATCTAGAATAACACATAGATCTAATTTCCTTAATGCTTTTGAAAATTCATTAGAATTTGGAGAACTTAATGCGGGATTTCCTCCAGATATGAATAAGGCTCTAATATTGCCAGCCAGAATTTCTCGTGCTAACGTTCCTAAAGGAAAAGCTCCCATCACATCAGGATATTTCCCAATCCGACTTCGATTTTGATTAATAGATCCTAAACCAATCAATTTTCCTATTTGAGCGACATTAACAATATTTTTTCCAAAAAGAGCCCCACCCTTCCGATCCAATTTCCCAGCCAATATATTTAAAACTTCAATAACCCACGCATTTAATGTACAAAACGTCGAGAGGCACGTGCCTAAACGCCCATAAATCACCGCCCTCTTTGTATTTACAAATTTGTGAGTTAATCTTACTATTTTTTCTTCAGGAATTTTGCAAATTTTTTCTACACGTTTAGGTGTAAAATCACGAACTAATTCTTTGAGTTGATCATAATTTACAACATATTTCTTTAGAAATATTTTGTCTTCCAAGTCTTCATTAAGAATAACATTTATCATTGATAAAAGCAAGAAGCAATCGGTGTTTGGAACGATTGGAATGTAATGTTCTTCGTCATTGGCGAACAGTTTTGCAGTTTTGTTCTTACGAGGGTCTATAACATAAATTTCGCCGCCACGTTCTATAATTTCTCTTAATCTCTTTCTAACATCTTGACAAATTACTAAACTCAGCTTTGTGACAACCGGATTTGAACCAATGATTATAAAAAGATCGGTATTTGGTAAATCGGGAATTGGCATTAATATAGAATTACCATATAGAAGGTATTGTGCCACAAATTTGTTGTTATTATCCACAGAGCCCGCATTATAGAGATATTTACTACCGATGGCTTTCATAAACGATGTTACAAAAATGCTATGCGCATAATGATGTAATGAATTCGTTCCCATATAATAGGCTATAGAATTTGGAGTATAAGTATTACGAATTCTTCTCAATTTCTCAGCGATCTCGTGAAGGGCTTGTTTCCAAGAAATTTTTTGAAAATCATTTTCAACTCGCTTTAATGGCCTGAGAACTCGAACTTTATCTTTTGTTAGTTCTCCTAGTGAGAGCCCTTTAGGACAACAACTCCCCTTACTTAATGGATGTGTTCTATCTGGCTTTACGGAAATAACTTGATTATCCTTTACTTCGATTAATAATCCACAACCTGCATTGCATGTGGGACACGTGAATTTTTTCATCATAGTCATATTCGCCTTAACGATCTTTGACACCTTCTTTTTTGTTGAAATAATAAGAATATCAAGGAATCTATTATTCCAATATATGGTTTATTCTTCGATTTTCTTGGATTTAAGTTCAACTACAAATTGAAATTTTTATTAATGCAGTGCTTCTTTTCTTATTTTTATTCACAATGGGAAATTTGAAAAATTCAAGAAAAATTTTTTTTCTAGGAAATTTCTTGTTAGAAAAATATAAAATCGACGGATAGGAAAATTGGTTTGAGATAAATGGGCGTTCTTGGTATCATCATTCAAACGGAATTCGGGCTTCCAATCCACACCGAGATGTTTGATCCTAAATTAATCAAATTTGAACAAATGGATACCAGTCTAACATCGGGTTTTATTACGGCTCTAACAATGTTTGCAAAAGAATATGATATGGAATTAGGTCATATTAAGTTCCGACAAGATGTTTCAGATATATATGGCGTAAATATGATAATACAAAAGAAAGGGATTTACCTAATTTTATGCTTTGTGGAGCCTTATGTCTATCATGAAGTGGTAAAAGAGAAAATTGAGTGGATTTACGAACGTATTTTACAAAAGTATGAAAAAACTGTGGCAAATGGACAAATGATTCAATTAAAAGATAGCGAGAAAGTCTACATTGGTGATATATTACAGGATTTATATATTAAGGCAATTCTTACCGCAAATAAGGACCAGCTTGATTCTAAACTTGGCAAATTCTTTTTAAAACATGTTGGATTATATGGGGTGTCCATTAATTCCTTTGATAATTCTATCTTATACTTTTCAGGAATCGCGGAAGAGACTTTCAAATTGTACTTAAACAATATGGGGCGTCGAAGCTCTATTATAGAAGATTTTGAGGTTATCGATAGTTATATTTCAATTCCTGAATATCAAGCGATGCGTGTGTATGCCGTCAATCCTGGTGTAAAGTTTGAGATTCAGGATATAATGACGAATCTGCCTGATAAGACCGTGTCGTTGTATTACTATCTCATTGCAGATCCTGCCTTAGAGATACAACCCGTAATAAATGAATTGATGGAGCTTCTAAATCCGATTTTCTTTGAAAAAAGAGAGTAAAAAAAAGGTTAGTTTCCGCTTGATTCATAAGTAATTGGGCGGAATATTGTTCGTTTTCTTAGGTCATAGACTGCGGCGATTATTTCGAGTTTAGATTTGTTCATAGCGGCTTGTGTCATTGAAATCACCAATGGTAAAAAGAAATAATCGATAGCCTGAGATTTCATAATAGTATCTGCAATTTGAATTAACGATTCATTCATTGATGAAAGTTTTACACCTGCGCCTGGGCGATAGAGCTGATGCGGCCAGATAAGGGAAAGTTCTAGTTTATCAGCAATAAATTGCGCACTATCTTTGAATGGAGTAACATTCCCCCGAAAGGCAACTAAATGTTGGCGGTAGCGGTCTTCATATTCCTTCACAAAAGCTTGAACTCTTTCTCGGAAATCATCAGAAGGTGGCTCTTCAAAAATGAGCGCGATATTAATTAGATCTCCTTGAAATACTAAAATTTTGTAATCTTGGTAATTTAATTCAAATCCACCTGTCTTCACAGTTGCTTGTGGTAACTTCTCAGGTTTCAATTCAGCTTGAAAACTGGAAATAGCAGATAAAAAGCCTGAAATTAGATTGGCATCGAGTTCTTCACTCACCGATTGTTGGAATATACAGGCTGAACTCTCTTGATGGAGTACTAGGAGATGGCGTAAATTTGCTATATCCATGAACTTATTTGCGATTTT
>SUPS01000024.1:0-2763 GCA_005191415.1 Candidatus Helarchaeota ASGARD archaeon Hel_GB_A | reverse complement strand
ATGGGTTCATTTTGGTATTGTGTTATACTGGTTATACTCGGTATCAATGCTGTTGAATTCTGGCCATTTGCTCGTATCCTCCCTCAAGATTGGGGATATAATGGAGAATTCGCGATCGCTATAAGTTTATATTTTATTCTTTTGCTGGGGCTTCCCTTTTCAATACTCCTCTTCAAATATAAATTATCTTTTAAAAATAGTATAATAAAGCCATTAAAAAATATGGGAATACAATTTATGCTTTATCTTTTCCTTTGTGGTCTTGTATTTATGTTGAATATTTAAGGGGTCTAAATGACAAAAATACGGAAATCTACAGTTCTCAAATTAATTATTCTGGGATTAATAATACTCATTCCATACCTATTTATATTTGTTCTACCGCCTCATCTAACACTCATTGGTCCGCAAGACGTGGATAAAATTACAGAAGGACCTTATGCGGGGCACTATTTGGTGACAGATGGAATGGGTTTCATTAAAATTATAGATTCAGCCACCCACACAGTTCTCTGGGAGACTGATGAACCTGAATTTTTTGTCCATGATGCAGATATGATGCCTGGCGGATATTCCATTATTGTGGCAGATACTAAAAACGATCGTGTGTTTGAAATGAATTTATCTAATGAAGTTATACTTTGGAAATGGTACGATTAAAATAATAGTCAAAATACCTATACTGATTATTGGAATTGGACTGAATTTGCTATAGCACAAGGGTGGAGTAGTAAATCTATTGCAATATTTGAAAATTTCAACCCTCCTGATGGATACTATACTCATTTAAACACTGTCCAATTCATTAATGGAACCTTATTTAATCGCACATATGATTCTATTTTAATTTCTCTCCGGAATTTTGATTTAGTTGTTGAAGTTAATTATACTGCCAAAAAAGGCGAGCCCGGATACATGAATATTACCTGGTATTATGGTATTCCCGGGAATTATACCTTTTTAAATCATCAACATGCACCTAAGCGTTGGAGTAATGGACACACAACAATCTGTGATTCTGAAAATGATCGCGTTATTGAGATCAATGAGAATAATGAAGTAGTATGGGTTTATACTGATAAACATTTAAGATGGGTGAGAGATTGTGAAATTCTACCGAATGGAAATTATCTCATTACAGATTCCAGTAATAATAGAATTATTGAAGTGAATAAAACAACTAAGAAAATTGTACGAACTTTTACTGACTTTCGCTTACTTATTCCCTATGAGGCGGATTATATCGAGGAAGATAATCAAATTATTACCGGTGCCAATCAAGTCGTTTTAATGTTTGATTATGATACGGGAAAGGTAGAAGATTCCTTAGGATTTTGGTACCTATTTGCACCATTTTTAATTATCTTATTAATTGGTATAACTTACCAATCGATAACATGTATCCTTGAATACCGGAAAATGAGCGATAAAACATGGAAACAGCGATTAAAATCATTTAATATTTATAATAAATTTATTTCAATATCTGTAATGATTGGTACAATCATTATCTTTCATTATATCTTTGCTTTTCTATGGTTTTATGGTATCTGGCATCTTCTTGAGCATATTCCCCGTCCTCAGCGTGCATTATCCTGATTTAAAGATGTAACTCCGAAAGATTAACGTTTTTTATGATGAGCGCAATATATTTTCGTATCGTTACTTCTGAAACTTTCGATAACTCAGCGAGCTGTTTCTGTCTAATTGATTTCTCACGAAGTACTTTTTTTGAAATTAGATAGATGGCGGCTGAAGCAAAACCTTTTGCATTACTATTTGTATTTATTCCATTTTTAGTCAAAAGTTCTATTATTTGAGAGGTCTGAATTTGAAATTGTTTGGATAATCCTAATTCAATACAAAATTGAGTAATGTATTGATTTACAGAAAGTCTTTTTAGTTTGATATTTAAAAATTCTAAAATTAAGCGATAACTTTTACGAAGTATTTTAACGGGTATCTGGGATGTCTTTGAAAAATCCTCGATAGTGTGAGGGAGACTATTAAGCTTACAAGCAATATATAGACATCCAACCAATAGCCTATCGATTCCGCGTCCTAAGGCTAACTTAGCCTCAGCCACTTTTTGGTATAATGCCATAGCTTGTTGATAGATAGACCTGGGAAGTTCTAACTGGCTCGCAACTTTGAATAACACCTGATTAGCGTTCTTTAAATTCGATTCCTTCGAATTATTAAAATATTTATTTAGTTTGGCTAAACGACGAAATAATAAACGTTTTTGTGGTGGTAGATTTTCCAAAGAAAATATGGTCCTGCAACCTAAGGTTTGAAAAGGATAATTTGCTTCTGGTTCATTATGCAAAGCATTATCTCTGAATCTATTAATGTTATAAGTCATTATGGGTTCATGAACTATTGCACAATTTTTACATACATATTCGCCGCGATTCTCAATAATCTCTGGGTTCTCACAACAATTATAATAGATATTTTCTTGGTAATTTTGACATACGTTAGTATGATATGGTATTTGAAGTGAAATAGATTCATTTGATGGTAAATTAGTATTTAAGGACCCATTAAGAGATTTCTCCGTCTTAAGAAGATTAATTGTCATCATAATTGGAAAAAATTTTTAAAAACAAAAAAGTATACGGCAGTTTTTTCATCTTAAAACTAACATTTTGAAAAATTGAATATATACCAATCTTTTGTTTTTTTATTAATGGAGCCTAAAAAAACCCAGTCTGAAATTTCGAAGCGATTTTTTCGTCGGTACTTTTTCTTGAAATACAT
>SUPS01000251.1 GCA_005191415.1 Candidatus Helarchaeota ASGARD archaeon Hel_GB_A | reverse complement strand
GATATAGCATGTGAAATTAAGTATGATAATTATATATCCAATTAAAAAATATAAGACAAATAAATGATTATGATTAATGGATACCACAAAGAAACCATTATTTGAAAATTTTCTATTCGTCTCTTGTATAAGTTTTTTGGAATTTCCATCCTTTCCATTGGTATATTACAATTTTTACAAATTAAATCCTTATCTTCATCTAAAATGATAAACAAGAATTTCCCAGATTTACATTTTGTGCAATAAAGAATCTCTCTATTTATCCCATCAGGAATGAATATTAGGATACTTATAGTAATAAGAATTGCCCATAAGAACTGCACTCCTATTAATTCATATATGAACATTATTATGACCTTTTTTTAGTATTAATTTCCATTTATTTTCTTTTCTCCTATTTAAGTCTAAGTAATTCAGAAAAGAGGAAGAGCGAACAACAAAGGACTCTAATGAATTAAAATTGTAAGTTCTAATTCTCTAATAAAATTATTTAATTGTGTCAAATAATATTTTGCTATTTCATTCGAGAGGGATCCAAGGTTTTTAAATAGTATTATTGTCCATTTTGCTTTTTTTGAGGGAAAAGATGGCTCTTTTTATCTGGACTTTTATTTAAGAACCGCCCCATAACGTGCAGAGGAGACATGTTCAGTATAATGTGCCAGAAATCCCTTATACTGTTTCTTACGTGGTTTTTTCCAATGCTTTAATCGGGATTGAATCTCCTCCGAGCTAAGCAATAGGTCTAATTGCCGATTAGGAATATCAATTCGTATTCTATCTCCATTTTCCACGATTGCGATTGGGCCGCCTTCAACAGCTTCTGGGCAGACATGTCCGATACAGGGGCCGCGGGTTGCCCCTGAATATCTCCCATCGGTAATCATTGCGACTGAATCCCCTAAACCCATTCCAATTAAGATCGCTGCTGGTAAGGAGAGTTCCCGCATTCCCGGCCCTCCCTTAGGTCCTTCATTCCGGATTATGAGAACCTCTCCAGGTTCAATATTTTTATCCATGAGGGCATCTTTTACTTCTTCTTCACTTTCAAAGATCTTTGCAGTTCCTTCATGAACTAACATACTTGGATTGACTGCGCTTTGCTTAACTAAAGCCCCTTCTGGCGCTAATGATCCTTTTAAAATGGCTAATCCTCCCTCAGGAGCTAATGGTTGAGTTAATGGATGAATTATTTCAGTATCTATCCAACTTACCTCTTGTATATTTTCTCTTATCGTTTTCCCGGTAACAGTCGGCACATCTAAGAATAATTTTTCTTGTAAATTCTTTAAAACGCCATATACGCCTCCTGCTTCATGAAAATCTGTCAAGGTAAGGTCTGAGGCAGGTTTGAATTTCGCAAGAAGCGGCGTGCTCCGACTTAAGCGATCAAAATCGTCCATGATTAAATCTATTTCTAATTCCGATGCTAAGGCGCAAAGATGCAGGACCATATTTGATGAACCACCGATAGCGAGTCCTACTCGACACGCATTTTCAATGGATTTTTGAGTGAGAATCTGAGTTGCTGTGAGATTTTTGGTGTATAAATCCATTATTAATTCGCCTGTTTGTTGTGCCATTCGCAAACGCTTTGCGGAAGTGGCAGGGAGTGTCGCACATCCCGGTAAAGATAACCCTAAAGCTTCAACTAAACAACTCATGGTGGCGGCAGTCCCCATCATATTACAAAGTCCATAAGTGCAACATGTCTCTGATTCGATCTGGTAAAATTCGTTTTCCGAAATAAGCCCTGCGTTAAATGCCCCAATTGCTTCTTTGATATCGCTTGTCACCCTCACCTTATCTCGAAACTTTTTCGGATCCATAATGCCTCCTGTTAAAAAAATGGTAGGAATATCACACCGAGCCGCCGCAAGCAACATTCCAGGGATTATCTTATCACAAGAACAAAGCATGACCATGGCTTGAGCTGAATGGGCGTTGATCATCATCTCAACAGATGCGGCAATCACTTCTCGAGATGGTAGAATATAGTGCATTCCTTCTCCTTGGGCGATCCCATCACAAGCCGCAATTGTATTGAATTCTACAGGCATACCGCCCGCCTTCCAAATTCCTCTTTTCACAAATTCGGCTAATTGGCGGAGATGCACATGCCCAGGTGTGTATTCGCTCCATGAATTAACTACTGCTACTAATGGTTTTCTTAAATCATCATCAGAAAATCCGACCGCTCTGTAAAGGGCTCGCACATAGGCTTTTCTAGGATCTAAATCATCCATTCTCTTTTTGTGCATTATTTGTTATCGCTCCGAGGGGCTTTTTTAAAAGAAAGACATAACTCAATCCTGTAAAATAAATGACCACCCAAAAGAGAACATAAATCTCAATATGCATATACCAATTTGGGTACATTAGACCAACAAATTTGTGTGGCTCATTTGTTACAATATATGTTACATTCGCACACCATAATTGTGAGAATCGCGCAATACTATCTACCGTCCAAGCATTGATAGGAATACCTGCTGTGGAATACGCTCGGATTACATCATAAGACAACGAATTATGGACATTTATCATGTCATATTCCATAGCAAGAAATTCATTTACAGGAAGTGGGTCCGAAACCTCAATACTGAGCGCTGTTATCATGTTTGGGGCTTCAATCCGAGTTATATTAAGATAATAACGGTTTCCTGTTGCAATCCAAATATTTGTGTCAATTCCCGCAGATTTCAAATAGTTCAGACAAATATTAAAATAAGTCGTATAATATGGATGCCAATCAGGTACGCCTTTAAAATCTACATCCAAAATAAGTCCATGATCACGCGTGAAATTGACAGCTTCTTCTAAGGAAGGAATAGGAACATTGTAAAATTTTTTTATTTGGTTTGGTGTTAGAATTCCTTTGGCTATAGCCCGATAAGGATCTTTCTCCACGAACCAACTCCCTGCATCGAGCCGCCTCAGCTCAGCCCACGTGAAATTACAGGCAGGCTCGTTCTCTCGTCCTGGAAATTCAGCTGAAACATTGGTGGTTCGCTTTAACGTATCATCATGCATGAGGAAAGGAACTCCATCTCGACTAATTTGAACATCAATTTCCCACCCCGCAACTGACAAATTTACAGCAAGTTCTGCCGCAATCAATGTGTTTTCCGGGGCAAGATGTGAAGCTCCCCGATGCGCAATGATCTTCGGCTTAGAAGGTAGGTCCCCACTAATAATATTTACAGGACGCAGTAAAAATGGCAGACTCAAACCAACGCCATATCCAATAATTAGACATGATATGATAATAATCGCTTTGGTTCGAGGTGATACAGGAGTTTTAATTGATTGCTTTAATAATCTTTGGATATATCCAATCAACGGATATAAAAGGATAAAAAGCCCGATGCTCAACCCTAAATAAATAAAAACGCTGATATTTTCTATAAGCGAAACAACCAGGATTGATTCTTCACCAAACAAATATATTAAAGCCCCAAGTAATGTGTTAAAGAAGATTAATAACCCAACTGCTAGGATTTTATGAAGAAAATGCGGCTTGCTCTTATCGGTGAGAATCAGCTTTCTTAAATTAAGAATGAATAGGATTCCTCCATAAATTGCAGGGATCCCAATAAAGATCGCTAAAAGTAGAGCATAATTCCCTTCCCATCCAATAAATTCTCCTAGATAGTAATTCATATCACCCCAATAGGGCTCAATGTCAAAAAGAATCGCCTCAATAATCAGCAAATTCACACAGAGTATTAAAAAAATTAAAATCCATTTTTTCCCTTTCTTTCGATAAAACCAATTACTATCTGTCATAAATTTATTATCTGCTATGAAATTAAAAAATAATTATCCTGATTTTTTTTCAACTCCATGTTTCAAAGTTTAAGATGATTAAAATGCTTACCACAATAGAACTCATCATCGCCATTACTTTCTTTGTATCTTTTGTCCCAGGAGCGGCTATCAAACGTAAATATTAGCAAAAAAGTAAAGAACTCCCAACCGGAGCACATATTATAGAAAATAAAACCCAAAGACTTGCAGTTTATGGGCTTTACATAGCCTTCACTACTATTTATGGTTTTTTCGCTCCAATTTTCTTATTGTTTAATATTTACCACCTGATTTTCGGATGGGCTTCAATCGCTCCCCTTCTCGCCAACCCAACAATCTTATTAATCCTACAGATAATAGGATTGAGTCTCTATGTTATCGGATATATTATCTACGTAGCGGGCCGTCTTCAGATAAAGGAATGGTTTGCCGAATTATGGATGCCTACAAAGCTGGGCGACGGATTTACCCAAACGGGGCTATATAGTCGAATCCGCCATCTTCTCTATTTAGGAAGCATAATCTTCTCCCTTGGGATAATTCTCATCTTTCAGACTTGGCTCGGCTTAATCCTCTACCTATATCCCTTAATGATGACGATTAAAACCGCATATAAGGAAGAATCCTCGCTTCTGGAACGATTCGGCAAAGATTATGAACGGTATATGAAGCAAACTGGACGATTCTTCCCTAAACGATTCCGTAAAAAAGACGATGAAAAAAATATCAAAAATTAGCTTTGAAATCTCATTTGGATTCTTTTTTTATATTGAATTTCTCTTGGGCTTTTTTCGTAATTGCTTTTATATCTTTCTCCAGTGATTTCCACCAAGAGTTAAATTCGTCTTCCCCAGGAAGATTGCACTGACATGCTCCCGATGCACAGGAAAGATCATGCATCAATTCTTCGATATATTGATTAAGCATCCTATTAATCTGCTCCGCCTGAAAATCACCGAAGAAGAAATAATGATAATAGGCATATACTTTCTCAACAAGTGCTTCATCCTGAAATTTAAACAGTAAGGTGTTATTTTGTTCAATCAATTCATATTCTACGGGAGTACCATCCTCCGAGAATTGATTGAGAAATCTATCAAAATTGTCTTTATTAAACATTAATCCTATTTGTTGCATTTTAAGAAAAGTTATTTTTACCCATTTTTCAGTATCACTCTTTTCTAACTTTATAGATTCTTTCATTGTCCGATTTATATCTGCCCCTATCTTTGCTGATTCCGTCTTTGCGATCTCTAATAGTCGTCTTTTCAAGGCTTCTTGCTGCTCATCCATCTTTTAAACCTATTCTGTAATTTTTTTCGAAATATCTAATGACTATTAGTATCATTTTCTTAAAAAGACTATTGTAATATTTGTGCAAATTACATACAACTTTAGTACGAATTGAATTGGATTATATTTAAATAAATAACGAAGTATTTAGTGAATTATCGGGAGGAATATTTAATCAATCCTCGTCAAAGTCAAATTCTTTATAATCCTCAGGTCC
>SUPS01000023.1 GCA_005191415.1 Candidatus Helarchaeota ASGARD archaeon Hel_GB_A | reverse complement strand
ATTTTACATTGATCAACAAGAAAATATTATTTGGATTAAAGACCAATAAGCTTTTTAGAATATTATTTTGGGATATGCTTCATTTTTTTAATAATAAAATTCTCTATCCTCTCAAAGTTTGTTCCACTTTATCATTTCTATCATCGCTAAATTCCATAAAGACGAAGGTTCTTAAAGGGTGATATACATATAACTCATAGAACTAACTCTACAATAATCAATTTTTGCAAATAATAGATAATTTAGATAAGTTGGTGATTATTTGGAAGAAGAATCCGTGTTAGGAAAACCCATTGTTGTTGATAACGGCACAGGAATCACAAAAAATGGTTACGCTGGTGAAGACCAGCCAAGAAGCGTCTTTCCAACACTTATAGGGTATCCTAAATACACAAGTATTATGACGGACGTTGAACATTATACGAGAGAATACTATATTGGAGAAGAGGCTTTACAACTACGTGGAGTTTTACGTCTTTCTTATCCAGTAGGCCATGGTATTGTTGAAGATTGGGGCGCAATGGAAAAAATCTGGCATTATACCTTTTACACAGATTTACGAATCGATCCTGCCGAACATCCCGTACTTCTTACGGAACCTCCATTAAATCCCAGACCAAACCGCGAAAAAATGTGCGAAATTATGTTTGAAACCTTCAATGTTCCAGCTCTTTACATTGCAATGCAAGCAGTTCTCTCTCTCTATGCTTCCGGGCGGACAACTGGATTAGTATGTGATTCTGGTACAGGTGTTACACACGTTGTACCAATTTATGAGGGGTTTGCTTTAACACACGCAATCTCACGGTTAGATCTTGCAGGGCGTGATATCACAGAATATCTGATGCGCCTTCTCCGCCAACGTGGCTATGCACTGACTACATCTGCAGAAAAAGAGATTGTACGTGATATTAAAGAAAAGCTCTGTTATGTTGCACTTGATCCAGAAAAAGAATTAAAACTCGCTGAAAAAGTCTCTGGTATGGAAAAATCTTATATGCTTCCTGATGGTGAAACTCTGACTGTCGGTGTAGAACGATTCCTTGCTCCTGAAGTCTTCTTTAATCCAGGTGCTGTTGGAAAAGAAACAAGTCCAATGGATGAAGTTATTGTTGAAGCTGTATCAAAGTGTGATATTGACTTACGCCGCGACCTATATGCGAATATTGTCCTTTCTGGTGGTTCAACTATGTTTCCCGGTCTAAAAGAACGCTTAACTAAAGAAATTGCAGAAATGATTCCCGAAAATGTCGAAGTCAAAATCATCGCTCCTCCAGAACGTATGTATTCTGTTTGGATTGGCGGAAGCATTCTCGCATCTCTGAAAACTTTCCAAAAAATGTGGGTAACTCGTAAAGAATACAAAGAAATCGGTCCAACTGTCGTACATCGTTGTTTCTAAAAGGCTCATTTCACCAAAGCTACCTATTTTTTCTCATAACCTTTTTTCCTTTATTTTTAATTAAATATACAATCCGTTTTTTTCTTACTCATCTACAAATGAAATGACTTGCTCGCATCCTCTTTTCAAGATTCGGTAATTACTCTGTGCATTTGCTACCTGTAAAAATTTATTAAAGGTAGGTATGCATACTTTTTGACAATAATCATCCTCTGAGAATAAATCTTTCGCTTTATTATTTTTCAAACCCAATTTCCAAGCTCGTTTTGCAGTACATTTTTTAATTACGATCTCGATCTGATTTGGATAGAATTCCAATTTTTTAAGACAATCCAGATCAACAAGATGTTGCATATTAATATAAAAACTACTTATAATCTTTTTTAATAATGCCTTCTTTGATATTTTTTTGAGGAATCCAGCTCCAAGTTTCGTTAGTCCTCCCATATTTTTATCAAAGGTATCAATCACAAATCGTTCAAGGACCTTTTCAATAGCATCTGGTCCTAGTTGATTTTTGATAAATTTTAAATATCGGACTTTTCCCTCCATTAATTCTTCAACGGCAGCTTTGGCCCTTCTTTTTTCATCCCATCGATTGAGTTTCTTTTGGACTTGCCAATCTACTTCGTCATCTTTCTCATTCATTGTATCTCCTCGTATTATTATCTTGATTAATTCTATCTCAATTTAAAATTATGATATCTGAAAATAAGTATGAGTATTTTTGTTTTTAAATGAATGGCTCTAGAGTTTTATAGTCGTAAATTATTATCGAGTTATATTATCTCGGTCTTACTGATAATTCAAGTGTGATTAAGTTCTTTTCTATTGATCGATCCTCTATAGAAACTCTTATTTCTTGCCCAATTAATTTCGAGAGTGCCATACCAAGAAGAACACAAGGTTCCAATAAAGCAATCAAGGCAGCGGCATTAATGGTCTTATCTTTTATTTGATATTTTTGGATGATTTCATTAAGACATTCAAGTTCAACTTCTGTAAGTTGATATTTAATGGTAATAAGGACGTCTACCTGGCTTCCTCCCTGCTTAAATTCGAAATCAATGCGCCTCTTGGGAAATGGGAAAACATCTGTATACCATTTCTTCATGAACGCTTTTCCATTCTCAATAAAGAAACGTGATAAATTAATGCCTACATCATTTTTAATATAGTCGTCCCATACTTCTTGAAAATAATTCATAAAACGTGGATAAGTGGTGTGTTTTCGTTCAAGATGTGCCCCTAAAAAGGCGCGAAACTTAGTATCACCACGATCAAATCCAGTATGTTTTCCTATTAATTCAAAAAATTTACATACTTTTTTTGTCATAGAAACCCATTTTAAATTGATTTTTGAATTATTCAGGCTCTTTAAATGAAATCGTCGTAATCAAATCCATTATTTCTGCAATTTTTTCTTCAAAGATTTTTAATTTATTAGTTTGAGTTTTTAATTGTGTATTTTCTGTTTGAAGCTGCAGAATTTTTTCTTCTTGTTTTGCTATTTGGTCTTTTAGACTTGTCACTTCACTTTCAAAAAGCATAATACGATTTTCAAATGCGCGTGTGACCTGTGATTGAGTTTCTTCAAATTTTTTTTGCATTTCAGCAAGTTTAAGATTGAGTTCAGCAAGTTGTTTTTCAAGTTCCGCTCGTAATTCTGTTATGCCCAGGCGATTTTCACCATCAATCTCCTCTAGCTCTTTAATTTTCTCTTCTTTTTGTTGAAGCTTTTGCTTTAGAATATTCGATTCTGATTGTTTTATGTTAATTTTGCTTTCGAGATTTTGGATTTTTGTTTTTGAATTATCTTTATAATTCTGTAGCATAGATAATCTTTGTTCCTTTTCATTTTCCAAATTCTCAATATCTTTTTTCACTTGTGTCCATGAATGAAACCATGATGTAACAAAATCTTGTATTACAGGATGCAGATATTCCCAATACTCCAGAATTGTAGCTTCAATCTCCTGGTGGGTCCCACTAACCTGTTCAAAATCATAGTAAGGTGGTAATTCACTTTCAAATTTTCGTTCATAATTCTCCAATTCTTTAATTTTCCATAATGATTGATTTGACATTCTATCCATCCTCCCTTGTAAGTAATTCAGGTGGGATTTCTGAAATAATTGACTGGAGCTTAATTATTTTTTCCCGAAAATTG
The DNA here is from genome assembly GCA_005191415.1 of Candidatus Helarchaeota ASGARD archaeon Hel_GB_A. Lineage (GTDB taxonomy): Archaea > Asgardarchaeota > Lokiarchaeia > Helarchaeales > HEL-GB-A > HEL-GB-A. The sequence goes on along the minus strand of SUPS01000023.1, from coordinate 20,215 downwards.
GTTAATAAATGGTGTTTTTTCTTTAATTCCATATTTTCTTTTTCTAATTTAGAAATTTGTTCCTTATTTTTCTCAATTGTTTCATTTAATAATAATTTTTCTTCATCTAATTCCATAACTTTCTTTTCGAATTGCTTCCCTATTTCCATCTGGCTGGTTTCAAATTCCTTTTGTTGTAGAATCATCTCTTTTTTCATATCTTGAATTCTTTGTTCTAGTTTCTCTTGTAATTCCTTCCTACTCAACTGCTTATCTTGAATTGCGCTGGACAGATCCTCAACTAATTGATTTTTTTGAATCAATTCATTTTTTAAATTTAGAATTTCTGAAGATAACATTTGAAGCTGTCCATTTAATTCATCAATTTTTGATTCTGAATTATGTTGCGTATCTGCCATTTCCTTATTAATCTCTTCTAACTCTTTTTGCAATTTCTTTTTCTTTTCTTGAGCCGTTTGATATTCCATAAACCAAGAAAAAATAAAATCCTGTTCTAATGAATGTAAATATTCCCAATTTGGACGAATAATTTCATCTAATGCTTGATGATCTAAACTCATTGTAGTTACTTCATAATCCGGAGGAATTTGGCTATTTAATTTACTTAAATAACCTTCTAACTCTTTTATTTGCCAAAATGTCTTTTTTTTCCGAAATAAAGGCAAATTGACTTCATCTCCCATTAAAAATTCTATTTAAGAACCAATTTCGTCATAAAATTTTGGTTTATGATGCCGTTTTCTTAAATATTCTGCTACATATTGCACAATCTCTTTTAATGCTATTCTTCCCATTTTTATATAATCATGTTTTCCTTTTTGATAAGCCTCTATTTCAATAGATTTCACAATAACTCTTCCGAACATTGCTCCCAAATGATTTAATATTCGGCGGTGAAATGCTGTACCGAAAATATGTTCATGCATTTTCTCAGACTGCTCTAACATATGTTTAATACATAATAGAAAGAGTTCCTGAGCTTTCGGAGACATTATCGTCCAATCCATGTAGAAATTCTTCCTGGTTCGCGATCGTAATGCTCCAAGTGGCATAAAAGTGAGAGGCCAACACATCCCTGGATATTTATTTAATTTTTTAACCAAATCAATTGTCGCTTGAAGATCTTCCTCCGTATCATCAAGTCCTATCATTAAAGTTCCTGCAGGATAAATATAATTTTCACATAAAAGTTTCCATCCTTCCAGCACGGTATAAGGCCATTCATCAGGTTCAAATGGCGCGCCTTTGAATGGCATATATTTAGCGACCAACCGAACTGAACCTGTTTCAACACCGACTTGAACACTACTGTAATGTTGTCTTGAGAGATTTAACTCTTCCCGTAATGCTTCAATTTGTTCAGGAGCCGCAAGAGCACTAGCAAGGCATGCATGTGAAAGACCAATTGTCCCCACTCCGGGTATCTTTTTTACTTCTCTGACTAAATTGACTAATCCCCAATCAGGAACCCATTGATGTTGCTTACATCCGTATCTAAAAACGTCCTCACTCATTAGAGTAACATTTTTAGTGGCTCGAAGATTTACTTTAATTTCTTTTATAATATGAGAAGTCGGGATCCAACGAAATTGCTTAATAGAGGGATCGCAAAATCTACAATGTCGATCGCAACCCCGTGAGATTTCAACCAAACCCCAACTCACAGGATTCACAATTGTTGGGATTTCTGTTTCCTTCGGTATATTTTTTGCTTTATAGATTTTTGGAAGTTTCTCTCCTCGTAAAGCTTTTTTAATTAATTTAGGTCCCTCAATTTCAGCATCTCCTATGAATACACAATCAATTCCTAGCTTATCTATCTCTCCAGGAAGCAATTCAAATTGATTGGCACCCGACCCTCCTACAATAATTGGTTTATCAAATTGTTTTAATTTTTCAATTAATTCAGCGAATTTTATTAATGAAAGGGGAGGTTTAAACTGTTCTGGATCCCCTGTGAGAGTATATTCTTTATTTCCAAATAGCCCCATACTTGTTACAGAAACGGGTCCGAGCCCAAGGGGATCCATAGCAGAGACTCCAAAAACTTTGGCATCATCTACGTATTTCTCTATTACATCAGGCGAATAGACCGCACAATCAATGCCAGCATTTAATAATATAGCCTCAAATTTTCGTAATCCATAAATACAATCTCGTACAATCCCATTCTTTTCAGGAATTTTCTTAAACATAATTTTTTCTAAAATAAAACGAAGAGGAAATGGAATTTGCCCCCATGGTGTACCTGGAAAAAAACTCGGAATGAAAAACCCAATGTCCTCTCTTGAAAAATTTGTTATATCTGCCGTAAGCATTACATCCGTCATAGAATAACCTAAAAGAAATTTGTTTGATAATAATAAGTTTCTTATTGATTTATGTACCAAGATAAAAAAATTTTGTTATGAGCTTTTTACTGGATGATTTGATTCTTAATTTTCTCCATATCATTTATAGCTTTGAGACAGTCCAGCGCCACAGTCGCATATCGAATATCTTGGGTTTCCTCATATTTTTTTCTACATAATGAATGTACTTCTAGAATTGCATTCTCAAAATCTGCAATTTCACGAAATGTAAATCCATTATAGGTTGTCATTTTCAATTGTCCCTGGGTTTTACTCGCACCAGCTAATTTCCGGTATAAAAGCTTCATATATCTCACCCAGTCCTGTTATTCGATATAGACATTGAAAAAATGATTATTAAGCTGCAGAATACCCCAATATCAAGGATAAAATGAGAATAATAAATTAATGACAATTATTTATGTTTTCTAGGTTTTTTATGGAATTGTCATAAAAGATGGGATTGGAACATATTTATCCGATGAGTAAATCAAAAGTTTTTAAATCAAATCCAAATTTCTCTATGATCGACCACAAAGAACAGGATGAGGGGATTAGATGCCCCGAATGTGGATCAATGAATATTATCCGCGATTGGGAACGGGCAGAGCTTGTATGTAGTTCTTGTGGTTTAGTCCTTATGGATTCGATGATTGACACAAATAGAATTGCAAGAAGAGCATATACAGCTGAAGAAAAAGAAGCTAGAGAACATAATGGCGCTCCTTTATCCTCGATGCTCCCAAATTATGGTTTAACTACGAAAATTGATAAAATCTGCAAAAATAGACGCTTTTTACGGATTAAACAATGGCATACTAGATTAGATTGGCCGAGACGTAATTTACTAATTGCCACTAATGAAATTCGACGTTTAGCTGGACTATTAGGATTACCAAAACAGGTCCAAGAACAAGCCGCTATTCTCTATCGAAAAGTCTTTAAATTAAAACTTCTTCGAGGACGAAGTATTAACTCTTTTGTCGCAGCTTGCGTCTATTTATCCTGTCGCCTTACAGGAATACCTCGCACACTGAAAGAACTTTGTAAATATTCAAAAAGTCGTCCAAAAACTATTAGACATAGTATTCACATCATTGTTAGAGAATTAAATCTAAAAATAAAAGCCTTAAATCCTACTGAACTTATCTCGAGTTTTATTAACAAACTGAAACTTCATAGTGATACTGAGAGACGTGCGTTAGAGATAATACAATTGGGTAAAGAAGCCAATATTATCCTCGGAAAGGATCCGAAAGGCGTAGCTGCCGCTGCAATTTATATTGCGTGTATCGAAAATGGAGAAAGACGATCCCAAAATACTATATCAACTGCTACTGGTATTACTGAAGTAACCTTACGGAATCGCTATAAAGAATTATTAGAAATTCTTTCGTAGAACTTTCTTCTCCTTTAATATTTTTTAGATATTATTTTTAATTGTTAATATTTCTAATTTTGAAAAAAGGAAAAAAAAGGAGATTTGCATTGTTCTTCGCTGGGCTCCGAGTTTTTGAAAAATCAATTAATTACACAAACTTTACCTGCAAATTAAGGAATTTAACGAACTTTTGAATTTTGAGTGATATTAAGTAAAGATTGGAAAATTTCGTTAGGACGAAACCTAAGAGAAGGTTGTATTTGTTTTTTATTTGGTCTGTTTAGACTACTTTTCTTTTGGAATTATAGAAGCTTTTGAGGAACCATATTAAAAAAGAACCAAAGAATCTAAGCATTCTTGAATTATTCGTTCCTCTTAGAATAAATTATTAACCTCGGTCTTTTCGAGTTTTGTCGAATTTTCTGTGATTATCGACTATTGCCCATTTACAACCAATGCAAATCTACTATTTTCTAGAGTTTTATCATATTAATATTTTTCGAATTTTGTTAATCTTCTTTAGTTTCACAAATCCATGTGTAGTTATTGGAGATTCTTTGATGAACTTTTCATGAAAATGATAATCTAATAGAAATATGAATTTCTCCGAATTTTGATTAGAATTTTTTATATTCATAAAATATATGTCCATATAATAGTATTCAATAAGTTATCAACTATTAAGAGGCGATATTTATAGTTCATTTATTCAACGACATCCCAAATACAATTCGGACTAAACGATTTTTCCCATTAGGTCGGCATTTATGGCGAATTTATCGTGAATTAGGCTGGAATTATTTCGAATCAAATATGGGCGAAGCCATTAGCAATATAACATATGATCTCATTAAACCTAGACTAAATGAAGCAATTATGACAGCAAAAGCGACGATAGAAGGAAAAATCGAACGCCCTGATATTGTAATAGCAGATACACTTTTCCCACCAGGCGGTTCTATCCGAGCTGATCTCTCTCAAGGAGTAATGAAGCTATATTATGGTACTTCTACTGATTGTACTTATACCGCTATTCGAGATGATACACAAGAAGTTTGCTTTATGTTGAATGGTCATTTAGAGGATGGAATTCCAGTAGATTGGTGGTTTATTGGTCCTGATGATGAGCTTTTAGAACGCCGCCACATCAAACTAGGTTATAAATTAAAAGATATACCTAAAAAATCAAAAAATTTAACTGAAATAGGACTTCGCTTAATAGATATCCTAAAAGATGTTCGTAATGAACGAACGCCCCAGTGGGCTAATTCAGCTTACCAGACGAGTGCTGTATGGGGCACAGGTGCCTGGAACTTAGCATTTGAATTTTCAAGTTATGAGGGAATTGCTGGATTATATGATGGAGTAGCAGCAAAGACGTATGGATTTCCTGATTATTGGTTTAGTTATGTTCCATGGCCACCATTGGTTCAGACTGCCATTTATAGTGGGCGCCGAAAATTCATTTTATTCTCAGTAGGTCTTATGTCTGAAAACCGGTTATATTTTCAGCATTTGGAATATGAGTGGCAAGAACAAACGAAACGAAATTTCCCAGAAATATGGGATGTTGGAATCGTTCAACAATGGCAGAAAATGGGCGTACCGTTCCCCAAACAGACGTTAGAATGTCAGTTACCAAATTTTCGCAAAGAGAAGACGTTTAAAAATGAAGACTTTGGTTTTAATTATCCTCCAGGCGAATGGATTACCCTTGATAAGCTTCAAATGGAACTCCAAGATGTATTTGAAGGATATTTCTTTGATATTACGCATGAAACTGACCCACAAAGTGTGACTGACCTCCCTTCGCTCATTATTTCCAAAGGCATTGGACGTCATACTACGTTTCTTCGTTATCCTACATGACAACTACTTTGATGGATACATTTTAATAATTTTATCAATAAATTAAGCGATATGGAAGATTCTAAACAATTTATTTTGAATTTAGTCACAATTGTATCGTTTATTCTTTATGCTATCGGTATTTATCTACATGTAGCAATCTTAGGTGAAGAATGGGGAAATATTGCAATTGATCTCGCAATACAACTTCTCAATCCTTTATTTGGTGTTATTATAGTCGTAATTATTGGAATATTAATCTTATTATTAACTTATTATTTTCAGATGTCCAGAAATACCAATGTTTTTCTCTGCTGGTTTTGGATTTTCTCCCTTTATCAATGTGCACTTAATGCTTTTCTCCAATTTTATGGATTACCCGATGAACCTATTAATCAATTTTTCAAATCATGGTTTCCATCGCTCTGGTATCCTATGAAAGAGATGTTCTTTTTGATTATCTCTTTAATCCTAACATATATCTGGGTAATATATATTTCAAAGAGAGTTTTCTCAAAATCAGATATAATTCTAATCACACTTGCCGCATTTTTGCTGGTAGGCGGAACGCTCATAAGTCAACTGCTTCTAATGAACTAATCTCAATTTTCCTATTAATAATGGAGAATAAATTTTTCAACATGGAATAAAACTTTTATAGATAGATAAGTTTTTAGAATTTTAAAGATATAGAGGTTCAAAATGATGCCATTAAGATGCGATTTATGTTCTCGCGAAATAGATACTACGGTTGAAAAGCTTATCTTTTACTGTCCGAAATGCAAACCTGTCCAAATATACTGTTCTACATGTGAGCGCGAAAAATTACCCCGAAAGGGAATGCGAAAGAAAGTGCTTTGTATTAAGTGTCAAAAGCCAATAAAATTAATTAAAAATCTTAAAAAGATGCCAAAAGAAGTACAAGCACGTTTTTCTGAAGAAGTTTCTAAAGTAGAATCAGTACCTGAGATTGAAGTGGTAGAAGATACTGAATTTGTAAAGAGTTATGGGCGATTCTGTGCAGAATGTGGCACTCAATTAATTGAAGGGGCAAAATGGTGTCCCGAATGTGGTAAAAAAGTCGAATAAAAACCAATTGGAAATTTAAGCGCTACTTTTTACAATTTCAACCAATTCTCTAACCTTTGCACTCCGAATTTGTCCTTTCAATCTATCATTATTCTCACAAGCAGCTCCTCGTAACCCTATTATATCTGGGCGAATCTGAATGAGTGGTTTCAGATCTTCTTTTCTGATAGACCCTGCTAACGCTGCTTGTAAGCCATAACTATGCGCTTTTTCTACAAATTGAGTCAGTTCTGAAATTGATAAAAAATCAAATAGACGCTTTCCATCTTTAATTGCAGTATCAAGCATAGCGATATCTGAATTTGATTCTGCTGCAATATCTGGAATTAATAAGGGCGATACTCCTCCAAACCGTTCCGCATCGGCATATCCCGCAGCTACGATCTTAATACTAGGATCATAATCATGTACTGCGTGGTAAATTTGTTTCATTAGGAAAATAGCATCTTTTTTCGTCTTAGGTCCTTTAATTCCTGCCTTAATATAATTTACACCACAATGAGCAAGCCCTAATGCCGCTAATGAAGCCGTTCCAGGCAAATTCGGAAGATCACCTAGAGTTGCACTTAATTCTATCTCTTTTGGTATTATTTCCCGAACCTTTTTTATGATCCATGGAAAATTCGCACCAAGACTACCTTCTGCAGGTCGTTTTATGTCAATGATGTCTGCCTTTCCCTCTAATACCTCATATACTTCCTCAATTGACTGAGGTGATACTAAAAGCTTAATCATTTTCTCATCAATCATACTCTATTTATCAGTTAAAAAAAAGAAATAGTTTATTCTTTAATAATTTTCGATCGATTAAGAAAAGTAACCTCTTAAAATAAGAAAAATGAATCATTTATCGTAGTCTTAGTTTTCTCATAGCACTCAGAATTTGTTGAGTATAGTTCCAAAATTATTTGAAATTTCTTAAAATTCGTCTAATTTGGCTAAAAATTGTATTTGGCACGCATTTTCGGAGAAAAAGATATATCTAATTTTTAATCTTTCTTATATTTGTTAAAGACCTCTTCATCTAACTCAAAACCTAACCCAGGCTTTTCAGGTAAATGTGCAAAACCTTCCTTGTCCACCTCGATAGGAGCGGTAGTCATTAAAAATTCATCTGGAAAGAATCCATACTCCATATAAGGGCAATTAGAAACGGCACCAATTAGTTGTAAGTTTGCATATTGAATAGGTCCTATCCCAAAAATATGATTTATACAAAGTTTTCCATAAGATTCTGCAATAGCTGCAATCTTCTTAACTTCTGTTATGCCTCCTGATCGTGTAACATCTGGTTGAATAATATCATAAGCACCTTTTTCTAAAATTTCGCGAAATCGCCAAGTATAAGCATCATTCTCACCGCCTGCAATATCTACATCGACTCTCTTTCTAAGTTCAGCTAATCCTACCAAATCATCGCTCGGAAGAGGTTCCTCAAGCCATCGAAGATCCAATTTTTCAGCAATTCGCGCAATTTTTAATGCTTGTCTAAAAGTATAGCCTGAATTTACGTCTGCCATAATTTCTAAATCATCTCCCCCAATATCGCGGACTGTTTGTAATACTCGCTGGTCCCAATCTATATTTTTACCAATTCGTACCTTAACTGCCTTAAAACCACGTTCTAAAGCAGGTTCTAAGTAACTTGATAGCGCCTTTGGATTTACCCACCAAGGAAATGATGCATAAGCTTTTACTTTATTTTGATAACCACCTAAAAGTTGATAGACTGGCTTACCTAATACTTTCCCTTTGATATCCCACAAGGCACAATCGATCACAGAAATGGATTGAAAGATCCCAAAAGTAATCCGATTCATCGTGTTGTAGATATCTCGCCATATTTTCTCCGTTTCAAAGGGATTTTTCTTTAGAAGTATTTTTTCCCATCCTTTAATATGTGCTACAAGTCCTTTATCGGCATTCACGAAATGAGTTCCTGCAATTCCAGTGACCCCTTCATCAGTTTTAATTCTCAGGATAGTCCCCGTAATTTTAAATCTTGGCATAGCTCCAATTTTTATTGTTAATGGATATTCAAACCATGAAGGAAGTATTTCCGTAATTTTCATAATTTTTTCACACCTTTCCAAATCTTTAATTATCCTCGATAAAAAATTCGGTTTTCAATACGTCCGCTGACGATACCTTGTTGTATTAAATTATTCAGAAATTCTTCGACTTCATTTTCGCCAATTTTTGTTTCTTGAGCAATTTGAGCTAAAGGAATTTCAGTAGAGGTAAGAATGATTTCTGCTACTTCCTCATTCAGTTTATCTTCGGTTACAAATTCATCATGATTTAGAGTAAATCGTCCTATTCCTTCCAAGGCAAAACCCGTTAATAATCTCTGGAGTTGTGAAGCAGGAACTCCCAATTCCATTTCCAATCTTCCTAAACTAATTCGACCTCTTTCTTTTAGTAGCGTTTGTAGTTTTTTAATGATTTTTTCTTTGGTTAATGATTGATCAGTAGGAATTTTTGGAATCAAGAAAAGTAATTTTGAACCAACTTTAAAGTAATCCTCCACTAATTGGTACGCTCGTTTAAATACCGAAACATCTCCGGTCCAATTTTCAAGATACCGACGAAATTCATCCTCAAATTTAATTGTGAAATATTTAATACTTGAGAGAAGGGTTCTATCTGGACTTTGATTACAAATAAATGCGGAACGAACTAATTCTCCCTCACTCAATGCAACTACGAATCCTTGATATTTAATCTCCTCTAGACCTGTTTCATGAGCGCTGACTTCCGTTCCAAAGGAAGAAATCGCCTGTAAAAATCCACTTACTAGATCTGGGTCAAAATTTAATGCCGAACAGGAATATGAAAATAGACAGGTACCCGATAATTTATGGATGATTAAAATATGCTGGAGATTTTCTGCCGCTTCAATTTTCTTTATAGCCCAAGTTGGTAAGGACGATTTCTTTGTAACAAGGGGTGCAATCTCCGCCCGCTTAAAATAACCATCTGAAAGAGCACCTGAAATTTTTTCTTCGTTAATTAAAGTTTGCAGGAGAATTTCAACATACTTCATGGGAAGGGAAATTCTAGAAACAAGTTCCTTTATACTAATTTTTTCATAAAGCTTTAAGATTCCCAACATCTCAGATTTTAAATATTCTAACGTAGCGAATCCCCGGTCTTGTGTGTACCATCCTTCTATCTGTCCATTCTCTATAAATTGTTTTATTTGATTCCTTAATAAATTTGAATGAATTCCAAGTGTTTTTGCAGTTCGATCAATGAAAATCTTCCCTTTTTTCTGGATAATTTCTAATAGTTTTGTTTGAATACCCTCCCCAAAGATAATAGTGCTTGAATCTGGACTATAAAACGCTTTAACTAGACCTTTTTTAATTGCAAGGGAGATAAGACGTTTCGTTTCGTTTTCATCGGTTCTAAACTTTTTTGAAATTTCAGATACTTTTACAGAACCTTGTTCCCGAATTATTTTGGCTATTTCATGACAGATAAGATCATCTGTAATATATGTATGAGGGTCAAGAAATCTTCCCATAATATTGTTATTTTTTGTGAGTGCAAGCAGGATTAATCTAACTTGCCGTTCTTCTAGCTGCATCTCATTTGCTAATTCTGGAAGACTAATCTGTTGATTCAAAATTTTTTCAATCAAATATTTCTCATAATCTTTCCGCAGGCTTATATAAGCTTTCTTAATGGGGTCTATTACGTTTTTAAGTTTTCCCTGCTGTTGATAATTTTTTAATAAATTAAGGACGTAATCTGGATTTAAGTTGAAAGTTTTCGCAATTTTTTCAAAAGTAAATACATCTCCTCCATCCAAAAGATCGATAAAACAGCCAGGACAGAATAAATAATGATTCTGAATTTTCAATTGTTTCAATTTTGCGTCACAAAATTTTAGATCTTTTCTCCCTAAAACATTCTTTTTAATTCCTTCCTTTATAAACTCTTTTTCATCGTCAGCTGCAATCAAAGGTGCATTGAATAAACTATTCCAATCGCATTTCAAACATTGGAAATATAGTTGATTTTTGTCAGATTTCTTTACTAACAATGGTGCTTTACATTTTGGACATTTAGATTTATCAATTGCTCTACATTTAAACTCATAATTGCCCATCTCAACAAGATCCATCTTAGAATATTCTGCTTTACAACGCGGGCACTGAAAACGTTCATTAGATGCCGTATGTTCCCAGCAATAAGACCTTCCACATTGATTACATATGTAATACACATTCGGATTGCCACATTCTGCACATACGTTTTGTGACATGAAATTCTACTCCAATAATTCCATTTACTAAAACTTATCCTACTCTTTCAAATCGAAATAAATTTCTGAACTTTCCTTACGTTACTTATCACATTCTACTTACTAATTAATCTGAATAATACATTAATTTACTTTCATTAAAAATAAATCTTAGTTTAAAAGGATTCAGCATTATTCTTTCGGAACCAATGCAACAGCACGAATCCATCCTGCACTGGCTTTTTTTATCAAAATAGGGAATGCTACAAAGATAAATCCATAATTAGGAAGTTTATCTAAGTTTGCAAGTTTTTCTATATGGAGATATTCCTTTTCACGACCAACAAAATGTGCAGGCCATAATGATTCTCTATGCCCAGCCTTTGTTTCTTCAAACATGACTGTAAAAGGGCGATCAAAGCCATATGCATCTGTTCCAATGACTTTTACGCCTTTGTTTATTAAATAAAGAGTTGCTTCACGCGTCATCCCAGGATGGACCCATGGATAATCACGCGATCCCCATAATTTATCTCGATCTGTTCGAATTAATACAATATCCCACGGTCGAATTTGATAATTTATTTTTTTAATCGCATTTTTGATATCTTCTTCTGTGATTGGCGCACATTTCTCTTTATAAGAAAGATCTAGAACAACTCCATTTCCAATACACCACTCTAATGGCACTTGATCAATAGTTTTAGCTGGTTTCCCTTCAACCACTGGACCGAAATGAAAAGGTGCATCAAGATGCGTACCTACATGCGTAATTAAGGTTAATTCTTCAGAAGCTAAACCAATGCTATCAGGAAAATCATCTGCTTTCACTCCTGCAGGTTCAGCTAATTTTGTTCCATCCTTATGAGATGAATAACGAATTCTTGCTGGTTTTGGCTCTGACTTTGCCCGATCCTCAATTGGTACCGAGAGATCTATAATCTCAAATTTCTCTCGTTGATACATGGCTAAAACCTTACCAATTTTTTCACAAAAATAAATTCATAAATATTATAAATCAATCTTTTCAACAACAAGTAATTACTATATAGATTAAAAAAATTATCTGAAATAAGCCTAAATACATACTAATTAAGGCGAGCTTCATGAAGTTGATTCAATTTAAAATTAAAACTCCACTTGGTGAAATTACAAGGAATGGATTATTAATTAATAATAAAATCCTCGATTTAAAAAATGGTTATGCTACATATCTTGTCCAAGAAACGAAAGAAACCAAACCTTATGAAATCGCCAACGTTCGAATTTCAGATAATATGTTATCTTTTTTAGATGGTGGAGATTATTCAATCCAAGCAGCCCATGAAGTTGAAAAATATTTTCAGCCTATTATTAAGAAAGAAGAACGAATAGAAGGCCCCTGTAAAGAACAACTTATTTTTACGCAAAAAGAAGTTAAAATTATTGAACCGCTATCTTATCCGCGTTATATCGTAGATTTTATGACTTTTGAAACACATTATCAACAAAGTCTTGCAAAATTAACTGATTATGGATTATGGAAAAAATATCCTATTGGGTACAAAAAAAATCCCGGTACTATAATAGGTCCAACTGATCCGATTATTTTTCCATCGGCGATAACCAAATGGTTAGATTTCGAAGTTGAATTTGGAGTTGTAATCGGTAAAAAAGGGAAGGATATAGATGAAACAGATGCTGCTAATTATATTGCAGGTTTTACCGCTTTCAATGACATCTCAGCCCGCGATATTGAGATCCCTGAAGTATTGCTTCGATTAGGTCCCTTTAAAAGTAAAGATTTTGATACAGCTGGACCTATGGGCCCTTGTATCGTAACTCCTGATGAAATTGGAGATCCGCATAATTTAAATATGGAACTTAGAGTAAATGGACAAGTTATGCAGCAAGGAAATACAAAAGATATGAAATGGTCTGTTTACCAATTAATTGCATATACATCGAAAGATCAAACTCTATTACCTGGAACTCTATTATTATCAGGCAACCCAGGACGATTAACATCCAAAACTATTAAGCGAAAAGAACGCTTACGGGTTGGTGATGTCATTGAAGTTGAAATTGAGAAAATAGGACTCCTTAAAAACGAAATTATTGCAAAAAAATAAAATTTTGGTGGACTTTTGTGGAAAAACAAATATTAATAGGGTTAGATCGTGGAGTTTGGTACTATAATCTACATGAAATTTGCGAAAAATGTATTGAATTGAAGTTAAATGGGTTAGAAATACAGGTAGAACATCCAGAAATTTTTAAAAATTTTCCAACAATTGGAAATTTGCAAAAACTCTTAAAAGACTTCGATATAAAACTCGTATCCATTCATGCCCCCATAAAAGATATAAATATTTCCAGTTATAATCCACGAATCCGAAAAATTTCTGTAAAAGAATTAAAAGAAACAATAAAATTTGCAGCAAAACTATCTGATAATATTTTGTATATTGTAGTGCATGGTGGACAAAATTCTTTTCGTTCCCCTTCTAAATTTGAAAAATCTTACCTTCCAAAAGCCATACAATTCACAATTACCGCGTTAAAAGAATTACAGAAAGAATGTGAGGAATATAATATTCCCTTATCAATTGAAAATATGACCTATTCTCCCTGGCGGTTAAGTTCTAAAATTAAATATTTGGATCAAATTTTCAAGGAACTTCCTCAACTAAAATTTACTTTCGATTATGCTCATGGATTATATGGCTCACAATGGTACAGCTATCGAATTCTTAAAAAGTATAAAAAACGACTTATTTCGGTTCATATCGGTCAATTTTTTGAAATTCGAAATATTTACAACCATATTAAAGAGATAAATCCCTACATCATTATTGAACCACACCATTTACATGGAGAATTAAATGTTTTTGAGCAACTTAAAATTATAATTCCTAAAATTCGGGCACTACACTGAAAAACAATTATAATTTCTTAAATTCACGAATTATTTCTTTCAGAAATGGAATCAATTGCTTTTGTGGGATGGATGCTCCACAGGCATATTTATGTCCGCCGCCAAATCCATTATATTTTTTCGAAATATTTGAAATTAAGTTATTTATAGGAACTTTTGATCTAAAACTGATGCGAATTACGTCTGGGTTTCCTTTTTCTTTACGTCTTATGATGTAATTCAAAAATTTTTGAAGATACATAAAAATTCGATTTCTAAAATCGGAAGGGCCATCTCCAATTGCAATCGCAAACTTAATATTCTCTTGATCTATTAAATAACTTGCCGCAAATCCAATATATCGCTGAAAAATATGCACAACACTAATTTCTCCGGTAGATTCTTGTAAGAGATTAATTTTTGTCTTCAATTTCTCAATCCAAAATCGTTTTTTTGCGGCTCGATAATAGAGTTTTTTGGTAAATCCAACCCCGTCTTTATCTTTCTCTTCAAAAATACTATAGAGAAAATTCTTCCCGTCAGTTATCCCCGCAAGGAGACATGCATAAACATCAAAAATCTCTTCGCGTCTAAATGAATTAATAACCTTCTGAATAAACGGTGTAACTAATCTGTCCCCTATTGCCCCTACACATAATAAAAACTCTGCTTTTCGTTTCTCCTCAATTTCATTTATAAAATGATTAAATACTAATTCACTACAACTAACAGATGTATCTCGGATTATCGTAATTCCTTCATCCCTTAATATTTCATCATAATCGGGTGGAAATGGATGATGATCTATCAACGTGATATCGATTCCTCTATTCCGTAATTTGATGAGATTTTGTACATAGGTATCACTGTCATCCGCATTCAAATCAATAAGGTATAATTTCTCAAAATTTTCATGCTTTAATAAAGTTTTAAGTAATTTATTTACGAATCTGACGGTTGAATATCGTAAATCATCCAAATTATCTTTTCCAGCTAAAAGAAGAATCCCGGCTGATGCGAAACCATCCGGATCATTATGACATATAATCAAATACGCTCTATCCTCAACACTTCTAATTCATATTTGATGTTGTTTTAAAAATATTCAATAATTGCTGCTCAATAATCTCAACAATATTCTTATTCTCACCTTCGATTTTGGCCTCAAACCATTGAGTTATACCATTGTCAAAAATGCATGTTATTTCTAATTTTGAATTATTAATCATTCCTTTTATTTTAATACTTTCAAGTGGCGTTTTTTTACATCGTACCATTTTCTTTGGAGATTGAGTAAAATCATTATACTGAATTGAAAAAGGCCCATTCATTTTTTTTCGTGGTCTGCAATTAATTTCAATTTGCACAGAACTCCAATTAAAAGATGCAAAAGACTTGAGAAATTTTACTGACTTAATTTTACGAATATTTGAGGAAGTCAATGCAATTATTGTTTCAAACATTCGGATACCTCTTGTTTAATCCATTTCTAAAACCAAAAGTAATCGTCGATCTTTTTTCAAATATCTTGTTTAAACTTAAAGTTAAAAAGTTTCTCATTAAAAAAAAGTTATTGCTGTATTTAAAAAATAAGGAAGTTTATTTTAGTCGAAATACTAGTCGGCAGCGTTTTTTCTCTTGTCTTCCTCCACGTTTTCCTTCAATTACTTCTATATATTCTTCATATTCACCGACTACAGGAGCTCCTACTTTAATTGGTTTTCCGCCGATTAATGGGTCCTGATTTTCATCGTAAGTGATGTCGCCACCAATTAATTGCCCCGATATCATTTGTCCATTTTCCAATTCTACGATAACAACACAATATGGTTTTTTCATTGAGTAGCCTTTTTGCACGAAATGGGTAGTACCAACCCCTATACAAGTAAATGCTGCTATTTTTCCCTCTGGTTTGACTTCGACTAATTCTAAATCCGGGCTTTGGCATTTAGTGCAAATTACTTTTGCAGGTACCTCGAAATTTCCGCAAGCTTGACATTTGGAACCATATAATACTTTATTATCAATGCCATCAAGAAAATCTTTTGTATATACTTTTAAATTTGTTATATCTACCATCTCGATACACCTCTATTTCTTATAAATATGCACAACGCATGAACCACCTGATCCTCCAACATTATGAGTTAAAGCACATTCTACATCAAATTTTACTTGTCTTTTGCCCTCTGCTTGACCACGCATTTGTTTGAAAATTTCTACAGATTGGGCTACACCTGTAGCACCAACGGGATGGCCTTTAGATTTCAGACCACCACTTGTATTTAGAGGTTTTGAACCATCTAAGGCTGTTTCGCCATCTCTTACAGCTTGTGCCACTTCTTCAGGTTTCCAGAATCCCAAGTCAGCCATTGCAATTAATTCCGCTATGGTAAAACAATCATGTACTTCAGCTATTTGAATATCCTTCGGTTCAACACCCGCCATTTTATATGCCATTTGTGCCGCAGATCGAGCTGATCTGAGAGATGTTAAACTTGGTCTATCATGAATTGCAAATGTTTCCGACCCTTGTCCTGTTCCAACGATATAAATTGGCGTATCTGTGAATTTTTTTGCGAGTTCTTCTGAGCAAAGAACAACACATGCTGCGCCGTCTGTTACTAAAGAACAGTCGAACAATCTCATTGGATATGCAATGTATGGATTTGCTGAAAGATCATGTAGAAAATCCATTTCATCTTTCCATGCTGGTTTAGGTTTACCTTGTTTTTCAGCCTTTGCTATTTTACTTTTCATGATATCCGCAACTGATTTATTCATCTGGGCAAAAGGATTCAAAGCGCCGTTATTATGATTTTTTATACCAACTAACATGAAATCCTCTTTTTTAGTACCATATTTCGCCATATGTGCTGATCCCATCATTGCATATAGCCCTGGGAACGTAACACCTGCATGAAATTCAAAGATTCGATCAGCAGCCGATGCCAAAGTATCTGTGACACCCGCAGTTGGTAAATCTGTCATTTTTTCGACACCACCAACGAGAACGAGATCGTGCATTCCCGAAGCAATTGCGAGAATACCTTCTCTTAATGCAATTCCACTACTTGCACAAGCATTTTCAGTTCGTAATGCTGGCTTTGGAGTAAGTCCTGCTAATTCGGCACACATTGGTGCTAAATGTCCTTGCCCTTCAAACAAATCACTGCTATAATTGCCTAAATACAAGGCTTCTATGTCTTTAACATCGAAATTCTTATCAATACTTTGTAAACAATTAATAAATGCCTCACCAAATAAGTCTCGGCTATTTTTATCTGGAAACGCCCCAAATTTGGACATTCCAGCCCCGACCATGGCAATTTTTCTCATTAATTTACCCATTTTACTCATCTCTTTGATTTTTTTCTTTTAATCCTTGTGTTTAATTAAAAAAAAAAACATTAATAATTTTTTTCATGATTTGATCTTAACCTATTCATTTCTCGTCGGATTTTTATTTTTAAGAGAAAATTATTCTAATATAAAATCTTTTTATTCAAAAATTGGTTTTTTAATTTGTAGTTTAATTAGAGAAGTTCCAATAATTCAAGTGTTGAAGTGATTAGATTTGGGTATTCGTGAGATTGAAAAGAAAATTAAAGAATGGTGCACTGATGAAGGCATTTTTAAGATTAAAAGACCAAGTGATTCAAAAACTGAATTCATTTTTGAGCTGAGTTACCCATTTAACCATCCCCGTCCCATGCATTTTGTTGTCTTAGTTCCAAAAGAACGCGATTTTGTAAGAATTATTTGTGGTACAAAGATTTCCCCCCCACATTTACAATGTCTAAAAAAAGGTGAAGTGCGCCAACGATTTCTTCAACATTTCACAAAAACAATGTTATTTTTACAGGTACTTCACTCAATAAAACATGAAAAAAATGTTCCAATATTTTGGGAACTTTCCGATCAAATTTATTTTGATGGGTTAACTAAAAATGAATTTTTTAAATCCCTCAGGAAAATATACTTTGCCACAATCTCAGCGATCATTCTCTTGAATGAACTTTGTGGAGCTGGCGAGATGCCAAAGCCTTCTACTGAAACCGAATTTATTCCCTTTTATGGATAATTAGTTAAAAATTCAATAAGATTAAATTGAAAATTCAAAGCAAATTATTTGATTTGCATCGAACTTTAAATTGTGGACAAGTCTTTAGATGGACCCTCAACGAAGACCAATGGTGGTACGGCGTTGTTCGCGACCATATCATAAAAATCAGACAAGTCCAAAATGAATTGGAATTCTTTATCTATCCAAAAATGCCTGAACCTGCTAAATTTCTCTCTCATTATTTCCGTTTAGATGATGATCTTGAATTCATTTATCAGCAAATTTGTAAGGATAACTATATGGAGTATGCTATCAAGAATGCACGCGGTTTACGATTAATTCGCCAAGAGCCGTGGGAATGTTTGATATCCTACATCATCTCTCAACAGAACAATATTCCCAAAATAAAGCGTAGTATCGAATCCCTCTCCCGAAAATTTGGAACACCTTATTATATTCAAGAGAAAATTTTTCATATTTTTCCAACTCCCGCACAATTAAGCGAAGCTAATTTGGATGAATTGAAGAGAGGATTTAAGTTAGATGGATGTGCTTTAGGTTATCGTGCAAAATATGTTTTAAAATCTGCTTCTTTAATACAAAATGAGTCTCTCAGTTTTTCATTAGAAGCTTTGAAAAATTTTCCCTATAAAGAAGCATGTAAATTACTCCAGAAGACTTTTCCTGGTGTGGGTCCAAAAGTGGCGGATTGTATTCTTCTTTTTTCGGCGGATAAACTTGAGGCTTTTCCAGTTGATACATGGATACGGAGATTAATTTCGAAGTTATATTCACAAAAAGGCAGTATAAGGCAAATAAAACAATTCTGTACAGAATACTTTGGACAATTTGCTGGGTATGCACAAGAATACCTTTTTTTCGCCGCCAAGGACTTTGCAAATAATTTTAAAAGGAATCAATAAATAAAGAACATATTAATTATCAAAAGTAAATTCTATTTTCTGATAAATTGAGTTGAAATACATGCCTGAAGTTAAAATTTATCATATCGTTAAAGGGAGTATAGTAGAGATAAAATCTGCCATATTTGCGAATGGTGACACCTATATCATCCAAGACCCTCATCGAAAAATCTTGTGGATATGGATAGGTAATAAATCAACAGTTGATGAAAAATTTACGGCAGCGCAAATTTCACAAAATGAATTAATTCCTCAAGACAGAAATTATGAGATTAAAACCATTGAACAAGGGAATGAACCTAATGAGTTTCTCGATATATTTGGAGATTCCATTAAGTTTGTTGAAGGAGATGTGCATGGTCTCCTAAGACATCATGAACCATAATGATTTTCTGTCTTCTTAATGAAAATTTAAAATATTTTTTCCTATATTACAATTTGATTACATAAATACTATTTTCTCAGGGCTGATGTCATGAGTACTATTGTTGAAAAGATATTAGCAGCTCATTCACAAAGAGAAAAAGTCGAACCAGGCGAAATTATTGAAGCCAAAATTGATTTAGTTATGCTAACTGAGCAACTTGGCCGCCGAATTTATCGCGAATGGGCAAAATTAGCGGAAGTTGTGGATAATGTTTGGGATAAAACTAAAATTGTAAGTGTATTGGACCATTGGGTTCCCGCACCTCATATTGATGCAGCGGAAATTCATAAAATCTGTCGTGAATGGGTAAAAAAATATGATATATTACACCGTTTGGATATGTTTGCAGGTATATGTCATCAAGTTATGGTCGAAAAGTTTGTAAAACCAGGAATGGTGGTTGTTGGGTCCGATTCCCATACTGTTACATATGGTGCATTGAATGCCTTTTCAACAGGACTTGGCGCAACTGACATTGCCATTTCAATGGCGACTGGACGAAATTGGTTTAAGGTTCCAGAAACAATTAAAATTATCTTAAAGGGTGAAATTCCTCCTTTAATCTATGGGAAAGATATTATTCTAAAATTAATTGCTAACCTTACAGTTGATGGTGCCACTTACAAATCGATGGAATTCCATGGTCCTGTAATTGATGATCTATCCATAGATTCTCGTCTGACTATCAGTAATATGTCCGTTGAAGCCGGAGCTAAATGTGGTATTTTCCCCCCAGACGAGAAGCTTGTTGAATATTTTACTAAAGTATCTCAAAATTCAATAGATACATTAAACTTTGTTTCCGCTGATCCTACGGCTCGTTATGAAGCTGAAATCGAGTTAGATGTAAGTAAATTAAATCCTCAAGTCGCGAAACCACATAGTCCTCAGAATTCGGTTGATGTCGCTGAAGTCGAAGGAACCCTCATCCATCAAGGATTTATTGGTTCATGTACAAATGGACGAATGGAAGATTTCCGTA
>SUPS01000250.1 GCA_005191415.1 Candidatus Helarchaeota ASGARD archaeon Hel_GB_A | reverse complement strand
TAATGGGAAAAAATATTCCCTAAAAAAGTTAGAATATTATAATGGATATGTTATACACCGATTTCCTTGTTCTAAATCTTCTATTCTCCGTTTTATTACTCACGTGCTTTTCAGTTTAAAATTGTTATTTCAAATTAAGCCAGATATAATTCACAGCCAGCAAATCACACCTAATGGATTGGTTGCTATTATCGGAGGTAAAATTTTAAGAAAAAAAACAGTGGTATGGGCACAAGGAAGTGAGGTCTATGATTCTAGCCTATTATATTTAAAATCTATTGCCCAATTTATTATCACAAATGCTCATATTGTATTAAGTGTCTCTAAGGATATGACTAATCGAATGAAACGAATTTGGCCAAACATATCTATATTCACACTTCAAAATGGAATTGATTTGAATAAATACTTCCATAATCCGCTTTCTAAATCAAGCATTAACCTCATTTACGTAGGACGATTAATTAAGATCAAGAAGGTTGCTGACGCACTTAAAGCGCTTTCACATTTTAAAAATAATCATCCACCAATAACATTGACGATTATTGGTACGGGTCCTCAAGAGCCCCCTCTGAAGAGACTTTGTCATTCTCTAGGTCTTGAGGGTCAGGTTCAATTTTTAGGCTCTATCCATCCTGCTAAAATTCCGGATTACTTGGCAAATGCTGATATTTTTGTATTTCCCTCTCTCCGAGAGAGCTTTGGGCTCGCTATCTTAGAAGCCATGGCATCTGAATTACCAATTTTAGCCTCCCGAACCACTGCCATTCCTGAACTCGTCCATGATGGAGAAAATGGGCTTCTCCACTCCCCAGGAAATATAAGTGAGTTGGTAAAAAATCTAAAAACTTTAATTGAGGATGCCACTCTAAGAAAATCGATGGGGCAGAAATCTCGCGAAATTGCCCGAAATTATAGATGGGAACGTATAATAGATGAATTAATTAAACTATATTCCATTTCTTAAATTTAATATGGATCAATTAAAAAATAACTGAAGGAATAAGGTAAGTTGACTAGGCGATTCAAGATTGCATTATTAGTCTCTGATTTTCCCCCAACTACCATTGGAGGAACTGAAATCGCGACGAGAAATATCGCAAAATACCTCTCAAAAAAACATATAGACGTTCATGTTATAACCCGAACGGCTCAAATCAAATTAAAAGGTGAAAAACGATCTTTGAAAAAAATTGAATCATATAACGGATATACAATCCATCGAGTTCCATATTGTAAGGTGCCAATATTTCGATTCATCACTCATGTGGTTTGTAGTCTGTGGACACTCCAAAAAATACGCCCTGCCCTAATACAAGGACAAATGATAACACCAAATGGATTAATCGCGGTTCTTGGAGGTTTTCTTCTAAGAAAAAAAACTATCGTATATGCTAGAGGAAATGAAGTTTATGAATCAAGTCTTTTTTATCTTAAATCTTTAGGACAATTTGTAATCACGCGGGCATCTGTCATCCTTGGCTTATCCCATGACCTCGTAAAAAGAATGAAACAACTTTGGCCTAACAAGCCTATTTTTCAACTCAGTAATGGCATAGAATTATTTAATTATTATAAAGATGATTCTCCTAAATCCACTATTGAATTAATTTATGTAGGACGTTTAACCAGAGGCAAACGTGTTCAAGATGCTCTCTATGCTATTTCTCAAGTAAAAAATATTACTCCCAATATAAGGCTTACTATCATAGGTTCTGGTCCAGAAGAGGATTTTTTAAAGAGAAAATGTAAATTTTTACGAATAGAAGATCATATTCGCTTTTTAGGGAAAAGACCCCCTAAAGAAATTCCAAAAAATCTATCAAAAGCTGATATATTTATATTTCCATCCCACCATGAAAGCTTTGGATTAGCTATCTTGGAAGCTATGGCATCTTATTTGCCAATACTGGCGTCTCGGAGTACTGCTATCCCAGAACTCGTTCATGATGGAGAAAATGGGCTTCTCCACTCCCCAGGGAATATAAATGAGTTAGCAAAGAATCTGAAAACTTTAATTGAGAATGACACCTTAAGAAAATCGATGGGGAAAAAATCTCGTGAGATCGCACAAAACTATAGCTGGGAAAATATAATCAATAAATTAATTAAAATATATTTCAATATGTTAATAAAACAGGATTAAACTCATGAATTAAATTCTCCATTATTGGTCCAATTGAACAATCTGTACCCGTAATTAAGTAGTAATAATAATGAACTACTTCTGTGCTTTCATTATGCAGTATTTCATCTAATTCAGTTGGTAAACCTGAATTTGCCACACTTATCAAGAGAGGCGGATGATCTTTGAACCAAACTGGTTTATATTGAATTTCAAACTCATCTAACATTCCCCCTGCGCCCATTCCTCCCATATCGAAGAGCATATATTCCAGTTGCTTTCGATCAATTCGATATGAATATAATATACTATTATCAAAAGAATTAATGGAGATTCCATATATTTCCTCAGCCGTATCGTATAAAAATTTCTGAATTTTGAATTCAAGTTCTTCTTTATTTTTTTGTATTCGTTGCCGAAGAAAGCGATCTAACAGGATATCCCTTATAAATTTCTGGTCCTCTTTCTGAAGCGGTACCAGATGACCTCTGCGAAGATCATCCACATATTTTACAAGAACGGCATCATAAATCCACTGAATTTTCATAAATACTTTCTCTGGGAAAAGATAAGGCTCTGTAAAGCATACAATCATGAGATCTTCAATAAAAGTGACGAGAGCATTAATACCCAATGTATTTGGATATAATCTCAATGGTAAAAATCGAATAAAACCCAATTTTTGATTAAATTCGCCTGCAAATGAATTCAAAGCTGATAGAAATCCAGCAGTAATAGCATGATCGGCTTCCTCAAATTCTATTACCTTCTCCGACCAGACATTCGAATAAAGTGGTTTCCCATCTCTCGTCTGGATTAACATGCCTAATATTGCCATTTCTGATCACTCATTTATCGGATATTTTTTCAAAATTTTTATCTGTAATCTTAATGATTTCCTTCTTAATTTGTGTAACTAATTGTTGTAATTCAATGCTAATTGAAAATAAGCAATCAATCTTTTCCATTTAAGTTAAAGGAAAATACTTAATGACCACGCTAAGATAGATAGTAGAATCTGGACGATAATGAATGTTAAGGTCACATCTTTTTCATAGCATTTACCTTTAATTTTTTTAATTAGTGCAATTGCTACATGAGTTAAAGAGGCGTAGCCTGTATCAGGAACCTCTAAAGACTGATCTGGGTTTACTTTTGCAAAACTTTGTCCTTTAAACTTAACTCTAAACTTCATCCAGAATTCAACAATCCATAATCCACAAGAGAATGCCCCAAAGAGGAGCGATTCTTGAATTACATTTCCCATTATGATGCAACATGCTAGCAATGCGCCAAAAGAATATGTCATCGTATCTCCAGGAAAAATGGAGGATGGATAACGATTATAACGAAAAAAGGCAATGAGGGCAGCTCCGTATGCAAATAAGATAAGCGGAAGCCCAACTAAACCATTGTATATAAAAAAGGAACCCATTGATAAACAAATAATAATGCCTACTCCAGCTTCAAGTCCATTGAATCCTCCCAACATATTTACTGCATTTGCAACCCCAGTAAAAATCGCGGGAACGAGGATAATTGAATATAAACTGCCTATCCAAATAGTGAGTATGAAATATACCTCTCCAAAAAAGCCATAACTCCTGTAAAAATGATACGTTAAAAATGCTAAAGGTATTGAAATTAGGACAGTACAAATTGTTTTCACTACTTGAGCACGCCCATTTTGATTTGGCTTTCGTCTTCTTATGTCATCCCACACTCCTACTAACCCTGTGAAAAAAATTAAGAGTACAATTAACCCAATAACCGAGGTATAAGTGGATTCGGGGTATAGAAATAGATTAATTACTAAAAAAGGAATGACTGCACAAAAAAAACCTACTAGAACCACAGCTCCACCCATTTCTGGAATTACAGGATTGTTTAACTTATGTTTATCGATTCCTGTAATCTGTAATTGAAGTATTTTTCTTTTAAAAGGAGGAATTAATAAATATGTTACAAGTGCTGCAATAAACGGAAGAATTATAAAGAGACTTAGTTCAAAATTGCTATAGTTCATTCGCGTCACTATAATTTCCAATGAGGAAATGTTGTCAGCTGACTAACCAAGTTAAATATATTAATCTTTTTAGGATGAAATTATTATGAATGTCTGCGTTTTAGGATGCAAATCCTACCCCCCTCATGAATATGCTGGAGGGATAGAAATAAATGTATGGGAAACAACGCAGAGATTACGAAATAAAATAAATTTCTTTATATTTACCATGCATGGAAAGGGGAAAAACGTCTATACCGTTCCTTACATATCTTCCCACATAACACGTACTCCCAGCTATTGTTTATTTGCTTTTAAAAAAATAAGAGAGTTGCATCGAAAAATTGGCTTTGATCTATTGCATGTTCATGAATCTTGGGCAGGTTTCTTTGGAGGATACTTCAAAAAATATCTTAAGTGTCCCCTTATTCTTACTATGCATACAATCGATTCTCTACAACCTGAATGGAAATGGGTAAAACTTCCCTTTTCCTTGATTGAGCGGCTGGCTATCCGAGCAGCGGATAAAGTAATAACTCCCAGCTACTATATTCAATCGAAATTAATCCAGTCGCGAGGGTTAAAACGCGAAAGGAGCCAAATAATTCCTAATGGAGTAGATCTTAAAAAATTTCATCGAAAGGGGCCCGAAGAGAAAAATAGTATCATTTTCATTGGTCGACTGACTAAATCAAAAAATATAATAACTTTAATCAAGGCAATGAGAAAACTCCCTGGTTTTAACCTTTATATAACTGGAACTGGCCCGCTTGAAAATAAATTAAGGAAACTTTCCCCAAAAAATGTTAAATTTTTAGGTTTTAGACGAGATATACCTACATTACTTTCTCGATCTGAAATTTATATCTTACCCTCGATTTCTGAAGGCAGCCCTATAAGTCTACTTGAAGCTCTAGCAGCTGGCAAACCTATTGTGGCTTCTGCTGTTGGAGGAATTCCTGAAATTTTAGGGGATGCCGGAATTTTAATCGCTCCTACTGTAGAACAGATTATAAAAGGAATTGAAATTGCACAAAAAAGAAAGGATGAGCTTTCAAAAAAAGCTATTTTAAGGGCTAGACAATTTGATTGGAACAAAATTTCCAAAGAAATATGTAAGATATATGTGGAATATCAATCTTAATTTTCTTTCAAAATTAATCAGAATTTTGAATTTATTAAGTATTAATACTTTTTTGGTATAAAGTCAATAATTTCTCTAAATGTATTTTCCAATTAAAATTTTCATCAATAAATTTTAGTGCATTTTTCCCCAATCTTACTCTATATTCTTCATTCTCAATTAGATATGTAATATTTTCTGCCAATTCATCGCTATTTTC
>SUPS01000249.1 GCA_005191415.1 Candidatus Helarchaeota ASGARD archaeon Hel_GB_A | reverse complement strand
CTTAAGAAGTCCTTCAAGTACATCATAACTTGCTGTAAAAATGCCCACATTTTTAGGAATTGCCTCAACGGCTTCTACGCATCGTTCAACGTATTTTTCATACATTTCTTTCGTTCGGCTACTACCTTTTGTAGAGAGTCCTTTCATAGTAAGGACTAAGAGATTTTCCTTAGGAAAAGGTGTTGGGAGCGATAATTCGATCGTATTCTCAGGAAGTTCCGCGATATCTGAATAATAATGAATTGGTTCTAAGGTTCCTGAAATGCTAATTGATAAATAAATATTCTGAAGGGTAAGGGTTAACATGTTTCGTGGGAGCCTTTGACGCCACCCAGAAATCACGGGTGCAACCAGCTATAGACTAGTGGATTCAACGGCTTCAGACGCTCTATCAGAGCTTGATAGGACACTATATCCCCTTATCCCATAAAAAGGCAGAGCATTTCAGCCGAAACCCATCTAGACCAAATTCTTATGGTGGGGATTCGTCTTTATTCGACCCATAAGCGAGAAATCTTTCATTATTTGACATTAAAACAATTGCGCCAGAGTGATGTACCCTGGAAAAGCTATTTTCACTGAAATTGCATCATTTCTGCGCAGGAGCTGGATGAACTCAAGCTGGGAATTTGGTTTGCGTCAAAGACGGGGAATTATGTATCGTCCAACAGAATTGTACCCCTAAGCCAGTCAAACGAATCCTTTTGTCCCCTGACTGGAGTAAAGTAAAGACATGAATTGCTCGTTTCTGAAAATGACCCCTTCTGCAGTCCGCTACATGGCATACCCAGCAGGACCACCAGCTAGGAATCCACCAACTCATTATGGACACCCAAATCCTCGTCTCACCCCCTTAAAGGTTACTTTTATGTATTATTTTTTTGGGATTTTTTTATCTTACAGAATTTAAGAACTATTATAACTCCTAAAAGTATTATAATTATTGTTATAGCAATGGTTAGAGAATTAATCAACCAACTAAAATCATAACTTATTATCATTCCTGAAAAATATAAGTCCCCATAATAAGCGGGATTTGACCATACTACTTTCCGTCGACCATTATCTGGGTAATCATCATAAAAAGTTCCATTCCAATATTCTAAATCAATTCCAATTGTTAATCCAATTTTCGGATTGATATTAAGATTTTCACTTATGTTTGAAAAAGGTATTGCCATTTCAAATTGCTGAAAACCAGTTATATTATTGAAACTATAGAAGGCTTGAAAGTTAGGTTCATTAAAATCTAATTGCAGGAGTTTATCCTCATTTATATGCATATTAACTCTTGTATTATTTGAAAATACCCCTCTTACATCTTCATAGTAACCAAAGGTCCCATTATGTGCTTCATCAAAAAAGATAAAAAATCCTTTTTCATTCGTTTCATCTTCATCAAGAATTTGTGCAAACAAATAAAGAAAATTGAAATCCCAAGCAAAATAGATATTTCCTACATAAACATCATCTAAAAAATCAAAAATTAATAGGTTCTTATTTATAAAATTCCATTCATCACCCGTCATTTTTCCATCTATTGTTATATTGTGTGTGATGAATCGTGCTTTACAATAGTAAGTATTTGGGTAATGAGCACGTGTTTTAATATTAGTCAATGTAAGTAGATTTAAGATTAAAAAATTTGTAATTACTATAGTAATTATAAATATTAGAGTAGCTTTTCTTTTTGTATTCAACAGTAAGAACCTCAATTTATAATTTTTACTTGAAAGAAATATATTTTTTACTTGAGAGAATTTTAGATTTTTCTTATTATCTTTTTTTGGCAATTTAAACTTACTTAAGTCTTTTTCTCCGCTTATTTTTAAGGGGTATATTTAAATTTCTGAAAACAATATACTCATCACTAGGTCTAACTGAGGGTCATTGACCTCCGATACATTAAAATTCGGGACAGTTACTAAGAATCCAGGATTATTTTTCTGGAAAGCAGTGAAGCGGATAATCAAATCGGGGCGACGGAGTTTTACGGCAATTAAATCAATTAAGAGTTCTGTGTATTATAGTTTTCATATGAAATTTCAAATTTAATTGGATCTATTATCTTTGGCATGAATGTTTTGGCACGCTAACGTGAGGATATGGTGTAAATATTTACTACCATCCTTGTAAAATTTGTCAGTAATCCATATCTGGTGGCAAGATTATTGCACGCATATATTAGGAAAAAAAAGAATTTATTTATTAAAATTCTTAAATAAGATTAAGGTCTGCCTTCTTTCATAAGTGTTTTCCATATCCTGCTTACAGATCTAACCACTATTGAGATTCCACCTGCAATTTGAGCTATTAATATAGCTATCAATAAGTTTTGAAGGCCTGGTGTAAAAGGGAACATGAGTTCCATCATACTATAATAGTAGAGTGTAAAATCTACAGTAAGCCATAGTGCAATTGCAAGAACCACTGAAATGCATGCAATTACGATTTCAATTATAATATTTATTATTCTCATTGCCTTTTTCTCTTCTAACTCTTCCCAAGCCATATATTCTAACTCCTCGAATTTTCTTTAGTTGATAGTTAGAGGTATTTGGATCCTTTGTTCTATTTAAATGTTTTGTTGCATTGTGGGCAAGGATGACCTAGTTGTTGCAATGGTAATATAGGACTCGAAGGCATTGAAGGAGATTTTATATTAAAATCCCGTACTTTTAATGCTCTAACAAATAAAAATATTCCAAAAACTGTTTGACATACTAAGAAAATTGCTAAGCATATGAGGATATATAAGCTGGATGGATATGGTCTATAGCATATTATATAAGGATACAAGCCAATACACCAAAACCCTATAAGGCCCACAAAACCTATGACCCATCCAGGAAGCCCTAAGCCAAATGCAACTATTCCACTCTTTTTCGCCCTCTTAGAAACTATGAAATCATCGAAAATACAGCCCTCTTTAGTTCTGAAACAATGATCACAATGAATACAAAAATTAATTTTTTTCCCTTTAGCTGAAAAATAATCAATTTCGATTACTTCTAATTTCGATTTTGCGTAATTTAAGGCTTCTCTTATGATGAAATCCGTAGAACCAATTCGTGGGATTCCAGAGAGCCCTAAGATGCACACAGGTCTCTTAACGTTCATATTGAATCCCAAAAGATATTCATTCAAAATTGTGGAAAATATTACATATAATTATTTGTAAGACCATCTTTTCTTTGATCTAATTAAGTTGTTAAATATTAAAGCAACCTTTGCTTTAATTAGAATCATTATATTAAATTGAATGGAATGTGCTGAAAAAATGAGTGAAGAGAAAATAATAACTTCCCTTTTAACCGAAAAACGGGTCTTTCCACCACCGCCAGCTATATCTAAAAAAGCATGGGTAAAAAATATGGCACAATATCGAGAGATGTGGAAAGAATCAATTGAAGACCCAGATAAATTTTGGGGAAAATTAGTAGATTCGATCACGTGGATTAAAAAACCAACAAAGATTTGGGACGATTCTAAATTTCCTCCAATAGCCCAATGGTTCGTAGATGGGAAATTAAATACGACCTATAATGCAATTGATAGACATATCAACGAAGGGAAGGGCGATAAAGTCGCTATTTATTGGGAAGGAGACGACCCAAATGATACGCGGGTATTGACTTACAATGATTTACTTGAAGAAGTTTGCAAATTTGGGAATGTTTTATTAAAAGCAGGGCTGAAAAAAGGGGATAAGATCGTCATATGGCTTCCTATGATCCCAGAACTAGTCATCACGATGCTTGCTGCCGCCCGTTTTGGCATTATTCATAGTGTAGTGTTCGCGGGATTTTCTGCGGGAGCAGTAAAAGATCGGATAATCGACTCTAACGCAAGGATTTTGATAACCGCCGATGGGACGTTTCGTGCAGGTAAAAAGATCCCTCTGAAGGAGAAGGTGCATAAGCTATTAGAAGAGACACCTTCAATTGAAAGAGTTGTTGTGGTAAAACAAGTAGGGTTAAAAACGCCGATGAAAGAAGGGCGCGATACGTGGTGGCATGACGAAATCAAGAATCAACCGACTGAATGTGTCTATGAAGAAGTAAATGCAGAAGATCCGCTTTTTATTCTATATACGAGTGGAACTACAGGAAAGCCGAAGGGTGTCATTCATACCACCGCGGGATACTTGATATATGCTGCCTATTCACACAAGATTATTTTCGATATTCATGAGGATTCAATTTTTTTCTGTTCTGCAGATATTGGATGGATCACCAGACATACCTACATTGTCTATGGACCTCTTTTAAATGGAGCAACGGAAGTAATGTTTGAAGGCGTACCGAGCTATCCAAGTTTCGAACGATATTGGGAGATCATTGAAAAATACAAAGTTAATATCTTCTATACAGCCCCCACTGCGATTCGATTACTGATGAAAGAGGGAGAAGAACTACCAAACAAACACGATTTAAGTAGCCTCCGGATTTTAGGAAGCGTCGGCGAACTTATCAATCCCGAAGCTTGGATGTGGTATTATCAAGTTATTGGCAAGGAGAAATGCCCTATTGTCGATACATGGTGGCAGACCGAAACAGGGGGGATTATGATCACACCACTCCCGGGAGCAACACCATTAAAACCAGGGTCCGCATCACGCCCATTCTTTGGTGTGAAAGCCGAAGTATTACGGGATGACGGAACACCTGCAGCTCCAAATGAAGAGGGTTATCTCGTAATTACCTCTGCATGGCCTGCAATGTTACGAGGAGTTGGGCAAAATCCACAACGATTCCAAAAAACCTATTGGGATAGATTTCCAGGGAAGTATTACAGTGGAGATGGAGCAAAAATCGATAAAGATGGCTATATTTGGATTCTTGGACGATTGGATGATGTCCTTAAAGTTTCGGGACATCGAATGGGAACTATGGAAATTGAAAGTGCGCTCGTCAGTCACCCAGCAGTCGCTGAAGCTGCAATTGTCCCAAAAGAACATCCTATTAAAGGGCACGCCATTTTTGCGTATGTAATTCTTAAAAAAATTATCACTCCCACCGATGATTTAAAGAAAGAATTGAAGAACCATGTCAGAGGGGAGATCGGCCCCATTGCAACACCTGATGAAATCTATTTTGCTGCAGATCTCCCCAAAACCAGAAGCGGAAAAATTATGCGCCGCATTCTAAAAGCCATCGTAAATGAAACCGACGTGGGAAATATTACGACCCTTGCTAACCCACAAATCGTAAAAGCATTATGGGAAGATTATCAATTAAGGAAGTAAATCGAAACGAATACAGCCCCTCAATAAAATTGGTGAAACTGATCTATAATACATAATTTCTTTTCTGATTCGGAAAAAATTGCGATAATTCTCAGATTTTTCGGGGAATATGAAAAAGATACACCGAAGTTATTTCTATAATAAAAGATAAAATCGTTAGTTTTGTAGATTATGTAACATATCTTTAACAATATCTAATTTCCATTGGAAATTTCTCTTTATTATTTTTT
>SUPS01000248.1 GCA_005191415.1 Candidatus Helarchaeota ASGARD archaeon Hel_GB_A | reverse complement strand
ACCTATCACGAAAAAAAATACCTCGAAAATATCATTCCATGCACTTCATTTAAAAATCTAAAAGTAACATTTGACGATATCTTTGCCGATTAATTTTTAACTAACAATAATTAAGATTACAATCGAGATTATTTGAAATAAGTGTGATTATAGCCGAAATTCATATCATTTTCGTTTATTTTCCTTCAAACTTGATGATTTTACGGTTAAAAGATCATATTGTTAATCTTTTGGAAGGTTTAGAGGTAAATAGGAGTGCGTCATAGTAAGCATCCATTCAAGTGCGTTAGGAGTGGATACCCAGCATTTAACCGCATCTATTGCATAAAGTAGCGCTTCATTAATATCGCCGATACTGAAATATTCAGGTAGCTCATCTGGAACATCTAAAATACCCAGTAAGAATAAGGGTACAATAGGGTTTATTTTTAGGGCTTTCTGTAATTTAGAATTTGCTATTGGTCCTGCGCCAAATTTTCGAAATGCCCAGAGAGCCCAACTATAAGCCCAACATGCAGATGTATCTATTTCATATTGGGCTAATAATTGTTCTACTTTATCATTGTATCCTTTTTCCAGTAATGAAATAATGAGGTGATGGCGTACCCCCTGATTATCATTTGGATTGAGATGAAGCAATTCTTCATAATGTTTTATTGCTTCTTTATATTCTCCAAGCTCCCATAAAACCTGGGCTAGTCCAAATTTCGCACGCATATAGGGACGAGTGCTTACAATCTCCCAGAAATGACCTTCATTTTCCCGAAAGAAATCAGGACCAAATACACGTTCTCCAGCTTTCACTCCTTGTTCAAACAGATCTTTCGCCTCTTCAAGTGAAATGTCTTGCTCCTCGGCTAATAAAACATAGGCATCTATACAATCAGGCGAAATCGCGAGGGCGCGACGGGCAAGAACTATACGTTTAGTTTGGTTCTGCTCCTTCCACGCATCATACATTATGTCTTGTGCTTTTTCTAAAGGAGTAAATTCTTTCTCATATGATTGAAATAATTCTTTACCATTTTTATAATCTGGAGAACATTCAAGGGATATCTCTTCTAAATTAGAGTATATTTCGCTTTTTTGCATTGATATTGCTAATAAAGTCCTTTCCATCGCGCGCCTTATATATAATGGGTTCTCTATTATTAAAGAATCGGTCTTCTCTCGTTTTTCAAATTGATTGAACAGCTTTCGCTTCCCAAATCGGTTAAGATATTCAGCTGGATGTTCCCTTTTATAATGCTTCTTTAAATGCGGAATTTCTTTCCGACAAATATGACAAAATTTCACCGTTCATCTCCAGTATATCTTGGCTTTCCGCTAATATAAATAGATGACTGTTTTTTGTCGAAAAGTAAGGGAGATCGAAATCTTTCTGGATCTCTTCAAAAAGAAGTAGGGATTTTAATTAAAGTTTAGAGAAATTTAAACATCTTCTTGAAGAAATGAAGAAGAAGTTTTTTCAGGATTGCCTATTTCTGCTTTAACTCCACCTTGGAAATAAGGAAATCGATGTAATCTGCGTAAAACACTTTTGTAATCTGCCAATTCATCTCGTAATCTGCCAATTCATCTAAAAACCGAAAGACATCTCTACTTAACTAGGTAATCAAATAATTAATAAAATTTAATAATGATATAAGTTATGAAAATAAAGAGGGCATATGACACATGAAAGAACAGATGCAACAAATGTAAAGATAACTTCCGAGAAGGACGAACTGATTAAAGTCATAATTGAAGTAATTGGCAGGGATAAGATTCTTGAAGCAATAAAAAGTATTATCCAAAGAGAAATGGAAATAAAAATAATTAAAAAAATTATTAAAACAATTGGGATTGAGAAAGTTCTAGCAAGTCTTCAAGCCCTCCAAGAGGAGGGAGAATTATAAACCTTATAATTTCCGTTCTTCTTCGTCTTTTTTAAGATAGAAACAGGATATAAATCTAAATTAGTAGTTTGCTCATTACTCAAAATAAGCTACGTCTCTACCTTAACCTCGAAAAGGATTTGTTTGTTTTTTTGGTTCCACACCCAATGATATCTACCGCAATGATTTTCCCATTTCTCCGGATGTCATTTCGCCTTATTATCCCTGAAAGATTGTTTATTATTTTCTAAGTTCCTACTTTAAAACAAAATATATCTCTATGTTATTTTATTATTTCAGATTTTAAATGGATTCTTGTTTGAGAATCTCATTAAAACAATCCAATGGATTGACATTATCGATATTCCAAAGCCATTCCAATTTAATCCAGAAACCCTTTATTACCATCGATTTAACAATCTTACTGTCGGTATATTTTTTAATTCTGTCTTTTGGCATGAAAACGGTTAATTCTTCAAGTGTGGGATCTATTACCCAGATTTCTTTCACACCTTTTTCGAGATAATACGGAATTTTTTTCGTTAAATCAGTTTCTTGAGTAGAGGGGGAAAGAATTTCTATTAAGAAGTCGGAGGGGCCATCGAGATAAGTAGGTCGAAGTTTCGAATATGAACTCGGTAAAACAACAAGCAAATCAGGTTCAAAAATTAAAGTCGGTCCTAAGCGCATAAAAAATCGCGATCCAATAACTTTTCCTTGGTCTGTCCTTTTTAAAAATAGATTAAAAATAGTAAATAAAAAACCAAAAATACTTTCATGTTTAAGCGAAGCTGGAGAATGAATCACAAGTACGCCCTCTATTAATTCGCAAGATATATCTTCCGTGGCAAATTCAAAAAATTCTTTTTCAGAAACTCCGGGTTTTATAATTGTGAATGGTGGTTCAATGGTCTTGTCTGAAAATTCAATATATTTACGCGTCATTCGAATCATCATGTTATATTGTGAAATAATTTCATTTAAAACTATTTAACGTACTAAACAATCAGCCTTATGATTTCTAATTTTCTATCTCACCATATAAGGCTAAATAATCGCAATAAGGAGTACTTTTCATCTAATTTGAGAAGCACTTATTTAACTCTTATTAATTAAATTAAAAATATGGTTTCTTCTCTTGCTAAATATGCTGCATAATGGATTGTGGTTCGGATTTAATAATAATATTCAGCCTACTACAATTGGAATGAGTTTTTGGATAATTGTTAGTACATTAATCTTTTTAGTTATCGTTAGAAATTAGTTTAGAAAAATAAAAACACGTCCACATTGAGAAAATTTCAGAACTCTGGATAAATATCAAATGAAAACTGATTTTTTTATAATATCTAAATATACTTCTTCTTGCCAAATAATGATGGAATTTAACCACAGTAATTTACTTTTTTTTTCAATTTATGCAGGATTTTTTCTACTTCTTCTTGACCCGCTGCTTTAATCACTTCTTCTAAACCGACCTCCTTGATCACTTCCCCTCAACCGATGAGGTGGATGATCTCCTTGATCCCGATGTCCTTGATCGCATGTTTGATATTTTTCTTCACGCTCTCGGGTAATACACTTTGGATTTCGGTCATTTCACACACGTCCTTGTAGTTTATTAGATAAGCTAAACTTAAATACTTTTCAAGCAGGGGTTCGGTTATACCACCTTTCTGGATTAATTAGTGCAGATATTAAATATTTATGTCAATCACAATTGTTGGCTCCACTCCAGTTCGTTCCAAATACGATGAGATTTTTATTTTAAAGATTATAAAACGGTCTTTAAGGGTCTTTAATACAAACCACGTTCTTTTTTCCTAACAAATAAAGATCGAGCTTATCTAAAATATTTCGACCAATAAGTAGGTCAAAGGGCAACTCATCGGGGATCTCTCCCACTAAAAATTCTGATTTCAAAGTTAACTCGTTTATCCTCAAATGTGTTTCGACCACTTCTAACTCTACTATACCCCCTGCAGAAAAGACTTTTTCCGTACGGAGAACTGGCAATTTAAATTGCTCAAAATACTCTTTTTTTAAGATGGACATACTTGCCGCAGAATCTGGCAGAGCACGAATCGTTTGAAGATTATTCTTTGGGCCAATCCTTACTACGATCAATGGAAATCTTCTATCTTCAACCATCGAATACTGCCAGCATTTCAATTCGGAAAATGCACTAAAAACATATTCTCGTAGTTGAATTTTTTTCCCTTGTCTCCTTATGATACACGATTCATTTGGAAATTTGGCGGCGGCTTCCCTCGAAACCTCCGCGATAGAATCCCCCACCGCTGCAATAGATCCTTTCACAAATGCAATATATTTACCCTCCGGAATCCACTCAGGTATTTCAATTTCCTGGGATGCAGCTCTCTGAGTTTCCTCAATTTTCAGTGCCGCATTAATAGTCGAACGTACTAACTCGCTCACGGTCTTATACTCACTCACTTTTACGATATCTTTCAATTTTTTCTTGGTCTTTTCGTTAATGCCTATATTTAAAATTGTCATATTTTTATATATATAATTTCAATATAAAAATCTGATATATGATAAATCATCAAGTTAATATTTCTTATCACTTGTCCAAATTTTTCTTTTTTCAAAGGATCTTATTCCACAATGGTTTATTCATTTCCTTTGTTTGCGTTCTCGTTGAAGAATTTGAATAGGAATTTCAGATTTTAATTGCTCGTAAGCTATATCGTTTGTATAAATAGCTGTACATCCAGCTTCTTTGGCAAGGATGATATGCAAAACATCAAGTGGATGAATAAATTTGTACTTACCATTAATGACTTGACCAGGATACTTTTCCATGAGAGAGGAAGCTTCTTTTTCGATTTCTGCGAAAGTTTGGCTACTTCGAAAAAGGATAAGATTTAGAATCTGAAAAATTAGGAATATTATCGCAGAAACATTCCTTTGAATTTCATTGATAGTAAGGTATTCAGTCCTTCCTCTAAAAATACTTTTCCTTAAACCAGAAATGAGTTCAAGTAAAACAAGTTCGGAGACAATCCCTAGAAAAACACCCTCTTTTATGAAATTTATAACATGGCGTGCCTTTTCGGTTAAATCAGGTTTATCTTTAGAACATAATGCATAAAGAAGCAAATTTATATCTAGATATATGCGATCCATTTGAACTCCTCAGTTAGAACTCATTATCTTCGAGAATTTCATCGATAGACACACCTTTCGGTAAAATTTTATCAGTTAAAGTAAAAAGAGAATCTAACACCCCTTTATTATGGGAAAATCTCTTGAGCTCTTGAACCTCTTTCACATTAAATAGCCTTTTTAATGTCTCTAATTTATGTTTCGAGATATTTTCTAATTTACGCGGATCTTTGAGTTCGTTATATGAATCAACGGAAAAATCAAATCCTAAAGAGTTAGATAAGTTGTCCCAGAATTCTAGAATTTGTTGATTTAGCTCATTTGATTTTTTCCTAAATTGGGTCATTATCGCATTAGGGAGCTTTTGGAAATCGAGTGGCTCATTAATTGTAAATTCATCCGAATTGGGTTTTTGAGATACATTCCAGATGTTATTTCGCTTTATTATCCCTGAAAGATTGTTTATTATTTTCTAAGTTCCTACTTTAAAACAAAA
>SUPS01000247.1 GCA_005191415.1 Candidatus Helarchaeota ASGARD archaeon Hel_GB_A | reverse complement strand
GATAACGTCAATAATTCACTCATTTCGATCGACTAAATTCTTCGAATTAAGCAGGATCTAACTTCTAGAGAAAGGGATTATTAAATAACTTTACTTTATTTATCTTCATTAAAATCCATAACATAATTATATACTTTTATCCCCTTGTATTACTTGCTTAAAGACGGATGATTAATAGGAGATTTTTAAAATTCCAGAGAATAAAGACATTCCAGACAAGAAAAACCCTTATAATATTTGCATATGGAAGGATCCTATCGTTTGTAAGGATTGTTCTATACAAGGGAGGTTACAATGCCATAAAGATATTAAATATTCCTTTTGGTTTGGTTTAAGTTGGTTATTTAGTTTTATTCCAACAATTTGTGGGGTAGTTTTTGCTTTTTTGTCGGGAGGATTAAATTTTCCGCTTTTTATCATAGCCCTGGGGGGATGGATCGGATATATCATCATATTTTTTATCCTGTGGGAACCTCGTATTCTTTGTCGGCATTGTCCATATTATGCGGAAGGGGATGCAAAGGTAGTCCATTGTTATGCAAATGAAGGGTTCCCAAAAACGGTAGAATATAACCCAGCACCTATGAGTCAATCAGAAAAAGCACAAATGATTCTAGCACTTCTAATTTTTGTGGGGTATCCACTTCCTTTCCTCATTATTGGAGGGCAATTTCTTCTGTTGGCGATTTCTATTATAGGCATCACGACATGGTTTCTAGTTCTACAACTAAAAATTTGTCCAGATTGCGTTAATTTTTCCTGTCCTCTCAATCGTGTTCCGAAGGATATCATTGATGAATTCTTACGGCGGAATCCTGTGATGCAGGCCGCTTGGGAAAAGGCAGGATATGAATTAAGTTAAAATGCGTATAAGTAAAATAATTCTTTATTTTTTTTATCCTTTTAAGAAGAATTTTTCTCAATTTTTTCCATATGTTTCGGAAACCATGGAATGATAAAGGATGTAGCTTGTTTGTACCTAATATAATCATCTCCGAAACGTTGTTCTAGCCCTTTCTCTTCTTTGAGTTTGATGTAAATTAATAGTAATGGAAAGATAGAAATATTAGGAAGAATGATAAAAAAGAGCGAATTGAGAATGAATCCTAATCCAATGAGTGCAAGAATATATCCAAAAAGCATTGGATTTCTTGAATATTTATAGACGCCTTTAATCACCAATTTTTGAGTTTGAATGCCAGACCGGGGAATTGGACCACCTTTTCCTTCAGTAAATAATTGAATATTCGAAATAAGGCTCCAAAAAAAGCCGAAGATAAAGATGGGGGTCCCTATAATCCAATTGTAAGGGACTGGAATTAATATCTCAAGATTGAAGTAGATATCCAATGGTTTGGAGAGAATATAAAATATTAGGGGAATAATAACAATAGTCAGAAGTCCACCAAATATCAATGCAACGATTCGTTTTTTCTTATTATTTTTCATCATACAAATTTAACCTCCTACTTGTTGAGTGTTAATTTCTCCAGCGAGGAGTCTTTCTAATGCTAATTTAGCCGCCTCTGTTTCAGGCGCTAAGTAAAGGGCATTCTTTGGGCATTGCTTCACGCATGCGCGGCAATTCACGCATAATTCGGGGTACCGTAGCTGAACTTTTTTAGTTGAGCTATCAATGGTGGGAATTAACATAGGACAAACATCCACGCAAATACCACATCCTATGCATTTATCTAAGTCAGCAGTAATTTTCCCATATGGCGTTAAAGTATAAGAGGTTCCCCATCGTTCAGTCATGCTCACTTTGCCTTTATTCCAACGGCGAGCACCAAGAGCTGATCGTAAGGTGGGAGTAATTCCATCGGCATCGTAAATCAGTATTAACAATTGGAGAATTACAGTTAATTGGAGGGGGCACCAATTGAATATTGCTAAGAGCCCTTGAAATTGGGCAGCCATTAAAATATGGATTCCCAAGTAATCGGTGATAAACCAAGCTAGTATAGAAATTAGAAGAAAAACGATTGTAGATCCAATAATGACTTTTGGTGTCCCTAGGCGGGTCGGAATAACTGGCCAGATAAGGAAGATGAAATAAACATCGAAAGCGATGACAGCAAAGATAAAGAATGCCCAAAACCAAAGATGCAGAAAATAGAGAGTGAGTAATAGCGGAGCTGCTATTAATAAAAGGATTGGAAATACATAAGCTGATGCCATTTCCATTCGAAATTTTAAATTAAATGTTACTGCACGTTGCTTTTCGGTTTTGTGAGAAATAGAGTCGGGTAGTTGTCTCAAGAAATCAGGCAAGTCATCCATTCGAACAGGTCCCCATACGCATTGCCACCCCGTAATTTCTTTGACTAATTTGGGATCAACGCCTGGAGCCGCAAGTTGAGGGAGTATAATCCTTCGATGAGTGACATATTTCTCGAGGCTGGAGATCTTAATAGCTGTGATGACGGATCCTGCATTAAATTCGTCGCCACATGCCGCGCACCATACATTGATTCCATCAGTAGGAGCTACGAGAAGCCATACATCAAGATTTTGCTCGTTTAAAAAATTATAAAGACGGGACACCGTTAATTTAAAGTTACAAGTGCAGAGTACAGGACTTTGAGTGGTAGGATTCCCGATTGCAATAAGCCCAATTTCAGTAGGATGTTTTATAAAGCGCATTGCCGTTTGCCAGAGCGCAGATCCTAGTCCACCAGATGGAGGAGAGATTAAAGGAAATTTTAAAGATTCAGAGATCTCGAATGATGAACTATCTTCTGGTTTCTTAGCGTAAATTAATTGAAAAGAATCCAATTGGTAGTTCTCTATTTGTTGAATCGTAAATCCTGCTTCTTCAACTTTTTTGACTAAATTCCGGACAGGTTTCGTTGTAGTTTGAGTAAGGATGAATGTGATTAATTTTAAAGGTGCGGCTATAAGGGCATGGGCAATTCGTTTTAATTTTTTCGTAGGAATAACTTCATCGGCAAGAATAAGAGCTCCACCAGGTTTCAGAATACGGAATGCATGTCCTAATACATATTTTTGTTCTGATTCATAAAGTTCTGAGAATACTAAAGTAGAAGTGACAACATCAAACGAGTTCGATGGAAATTCGTCTAGTTGTACAGCTGCTTTATGTAATAATTCAATCCTTGAAGCGATTTGCGCCCCTTCTGAACCTTCTTTTCTCTTCAAATCCAATTTTTCTTGAGCGATAGAAAGCATTTTGGGAGAATGATCTATCCCGACTACGCGAATTCCTCGTTCAGCTAAAAGCAAGGCTTGTGTAGCAGTACCAACGCCAATTTCGAGAACTTTTTGCCCTTCAGCCTCAATTAAATCGGTAATATGTTCTCGAATTTTTGTTAATTTCCCCCAGCTAAGCCATTTGATCCCTTTATCGTACCGCTCCGGAGCGGATTCCAGAGCTTTCATGTAAACGTAACTCGTTCAGGTGCCTCCACAGGCGATAGCCTAAATATTATTTGATAGGTTTTGTTGTTAGTTAAGTTATAGTACATTGATTTCAATTTTTAACTTTTCTATTAAATCGTGGATTTAATAAGAGAAAATCATTTATTTTTAAAGACAAAAGGAAGGCGAAATGAGTGTCCAAGGATCAAGTCATTCAAAATAAATTCGCGGAAAAAGGAGAAGTTCTACCAAGTGATTCAGAATTCAAAAGAAAAATAGATGAATTATGCAAAGGTATTCATCCTTATGAGCATATTGAATCAATGGATTATCCGCGTATGGTAGGAACCGAAGGAGCGCAACGTGGAGCAGAATATATAGAAAATAAATTTAGAGAATATGGGTATGAACCAAAAATTGAAGAATTTTATTTTCCTCAGAGTTCTGCAACTTCAAGAAGTATCTTACCAATTGGGATAACCCTGATATGTGTGTTTAGTTTAATAAACATTAGTTTTATAAAAGGTATTCTGGGAACAATCTTCGCTTTACTTATTTTGTCAATACCCATAATTGTATTGCTTCTTATATTAAAATTAGAAGTAGTCTTCAAGAAAATACTTGCCTGGAATTGGAAAAAAATCCAAAAAAGCTTCCAACAAATGGAAATAGGCATCTCTAACAAGTCTGTCAAGAAAGGAAAAAATATTTATGTAGAATATACGCCACCAGAATTTGATGAACATTTATATTTAACAGCACATTATGACAGTACAACGCTTAGAATTAATCTATTTACGATCAAAATTTGTCTATTTTTTGGGATAATAGCAGCTATTCTCTATTTTTCTGGCTATTTTTTGCATTATTTTTATCAGATTACCAGAGGACTTGATTTTTTCGGGGCAAATTCTCCAATTTTTGTAATAATATTCTTTATTTTTATTGTTCCTTTAGATATAATTCTGTTTGGACGTGCGTTTCGTACCAACACGTCGCATGGAGCAAATGACGATCTAACAGGGGTTGCACTCATTTTAGACCTTGCTAAAATTACTAAATTAGTGAAACCTAAGATAAAAATCACATTCATTGCATTTTCTGCAGAGGAAGCAGGATTATTTGGCTCGGCGTATCACTACCACAAAAATAAGGAATATTTTCAATCTGCTAATGTACATGTTGTTTCTATTGATTTAGTTGGAGAAATTCCACCATTAAGCTTAGTGGAGCGAATAAAACCAGTTTTTGGGATCCCTCTTTCTAAAGAATTCAATAATGAAATGGTGAAACTTGCCCATAAATTAGGAATTGAAGTGAAGTTACGCAAGATATTATATCCCGGGTCCGATTTCGCCCATTGGTTTCTGGATGGCTATCAAACAAATTGGATTATGACGCCAAGTAACTATATCCATTCATCTAAAGATGTTGCTCAAAATGTGAATCAATCCCTGCTGAATAGCTGTTTAAAATTGTTTGTAGCCTATTTAATCCAAAAAGATAAATAAAAACTTATTTTTAATGAATTTCCGTAAATTTTAGATGGAGTTCATTAAAAATTTTGATTTATTAAAGAATTTTAAGAAATTTAGAAGAAAATATTACCAAATGGGCTATTTTTTAAAGACTTTCTGTAATTCGGTAGAAAGGTTGGCTTTTATAGGTTCTAGAGAGATATCAGGGTCGTGACTACTTCCAATAATATAGGCATCTATATCCCCGAGAGAAATCGGCATAAAAACGAAGGTCAAATCCTTTAATATTAGTTTTAATTCCCCTACGACGAGATTGTATTTTTTAGCATTTTGGTAAGCAGAATTCAAAGTATAAACAAAGTCTTGAATAATAGTGAAATCTGCCGGCTCTCTTTCAAAATGATTCACAATAAAATTATTTTTATCCAGAATTACTATTGAATTAAGGAGCAATTCATCCGCGAAATAATGTAGGACTTCTTTTAGCCGCATCTGTCTCTTTTTTGAAAGTGCTTTGCGAACAACACTGGAGAATGCGATAAAAATTGTTGGTTCTATAAACATAGTTGTTAAGAAAAATTCAATTGAAAAGCCAAAGGAAGTTTTATTGATGGTATCTTGAATCCGTTTCGCATT
Source organism: Candidatus Helarchaeota ASGARD archaeon Hel_GB_A (assembly GCA_005191415.1). Lineage (GTDB taxonomy): Archaea > Asgardarchaeota > Lokiarchaeia > Helarchaeales > HEL-GB-A > HEL-GB-A. Next base: position 21 of record SUPS01000247.1, on the reverse strand, counting down.
TTTGAGAACAGTTATATCTTC
>SUPS01000246.1 GCA_005191415.1 Candidatus Helarchaeota ASGARD archaeon Hel_GB_A | reverse complement strand
TCCTATTTACCAATTCCATTTATTTTTAATTCTTTTTTTAATCCTTTCTTCTGGGCGACCTAGGAGAAGATCTCCTTTCACCTCAACGATTTGATTATCTGGAAGGTAGAATTGAAATGTACAATTCTTTTTAGGAATCCGTTTCTCATTTTTTTCTGTTTTAATAATAAGGGTGTTTTTAGTTTCATCAACAACTTTCCCTTTCACTTTCAGGTGAAAAGGATTGAAACTTTTAACTATTTTTACTTTTAATCCAATAAGACAGTGATAAATAAGTGTTTTAGGTGAGAGAGTCATCGGGATTCTTCCCGCATGACGGTTAAAATACGAGCAATGGTTCTTCTAAGCATTCTAATAATTCCTGTATTTTCTACAGCTCCTCCAGAAGCTGCAATTGCTCGCTGATTACTTAATTCAGCTCGAAGTTCCTGCAATTTTTTTTCTCGTTCGGCTTCCGTCATTTCCCGAATTTCTTGTGTTTTTAGACGTGGCATTTTCTATTCACATCTCTAGGTTTCTGATTCAGATTCTAATTCTTCTGGAGTTGCAATTATTTCTATTTCATTAGGAAGCATATAAGAAGGTTGCATTATCGAGATCGAAACACCAATTATTCCTTTCTTTAAAATTGCATGAGCAACTGCCTTATCAACGTAAAGAAAGGCAGGTTCTCCGCATTTTGCAACAAATCCTTCTCGAAATTTTTTATAACGAGCTCGATGACTCGTTAATTTTCCACTAATTGTGATTTCTACCCCTTTTGCTCCTGCAGCAGCAATTCGTCGTAAAATAGAATAGGCTGCCCTCCTATAGTGTGTCCCTCGTTCAAGACGACTGGCTAACCGCTCCGCCATTACGCGGGCATTGAGTTCTGGAACTTCGATTTCTGAAACTTCAATTTGGGGATTTTCTATTCCATATACTTCTTCTAAAATATTTGTCAATTCCTGAACATTTTTGCCGCGACGCCCAATTACTATACCAGGGCGGGCGGCATAAATTATTACCCGCGTACCTAGAGGCGTTTTTAAAATGTCCACGCCACCGTACCCTGCGCGTTTCAACTCCTTCGCGAAGAATTCATCAACTTCATTTTTTTTCAGTTTTTTTGTGATAAAGTGTTCAATTGCAGGAGACATCAACAAACTTAAAATTTGATTAAATAAAAATCTTACTTAGAGGATTCAACCTTCAAATTATCAAATTTTTAAGAAAAGATTCATCCTACTCATTCTCATAGCATATCTTAAATTATGTCGAGTTAATCTCCAAAAATTAAAAAACGCACCAAGTTTTTGTTTTACGGCTAATCCAACGCGAGTTCTCTGACCTATTTAAAGCTATGATCTTATTTGAAGTTAAAAATTTTATCTCAAATACAATTAAATAATAAATTGCTCCAAATTTTAGATTAATGTGTTCCATAAAACTTGTAGGGGATTGAGTTTGTCCATAATTGAGAAGTTTATACAGGCTGCACCACTTCCGAATTCTTGGATTGATAATTGGAAGCGAGATGGAAAAAAAGTTTTGGGATATTTCTGTACATATATTCCAGATGAAATAATTTATGCAGCTGACATTTTACCCATCAGAATAAGAGCGCGGCAATGCTCTGATACACCAGTAGGGGATGCATATATGTCCTCAACTACCTGTAGCTTTACTCGTTGCTGCCTAGAAGCTGCAGATAGGAAACAACTCAATTTCCTGGATGGTATAATCTCTTGTAATAGCTGTGATCAAATCCGCCGCCTTTATGACAATATAAGATACAAGGCACCTTTCCCTTTTCATTATTTTTTATCGGTTCCCGCAAATGTCAACGAAGTTACAATAGAATGGTATAAACATGAAGTTGGTAAATTTAAAAAACAAATAGAGAAAGAATTTAAAGTTAAAATTACGGATGACAAACTAGGACACGCAATTCAAATCTATAATGAATCTCGAAGACTATTGAAGAAATTATATTTACTTAGACAACGAGAAACCCCCCATTTTACAGGTACAGATGTCATGAATATTCTATTAGCTAGTGTTTCGATTCCTAAGGAATATTTTAACAATCTTTTATCACAACAAATTGAGGAGGCAGAAAATAATGAGGGAATTTCTGATTATCGGGCAAGAATTATGGTTGTTGGTAGCTTACTTGATAATCCTCAGTATATAAAGATTATAGAGGATCTTGGTGGATTGGTTGTTACAGATTCCCTATGTTTTGGGACGAGATCTTTCTGGGATTTAGTTGAAGAAAGTCATTCACCTCTCGATGCACTTGCTCAACGTTACCTTTCTAAAATATCATGCCCTCGTATGACAGATGGGCATCTTTCGCGAAAACAATTCATTTTAGACTTAATCAAAGAATTTTACGTGGATGGTGTTATTTTTCAAAGAATGAAGTTTTGTCCTTATTGGTGGGGTGAAATTTTCATGCTTCGGCGAGAATTAAAAGAATTAGGAGTACCATTTATTGATTTAGAAAGAGAATATATACTAGGGGGTATTGGACAAATGAAGACTAGAATACAAGCATTTTTGGAGGTATTAGAATAGGGGTGATTAAAATAGAGGAAGATTGGTATAAAAATTACAAAAAAATTGCTAGAGAAAAATGGGGTTCTGAGTTTACCCTTTGGAAGGCTATGTTTCGAGGGTTTATCGATATGATGCGAGAAGAAGCAATAAAACAAGGGAAGGAAAATGAACCTATTAATCCTTTTTCAAAAATGTTATTAGATGTTTTTATTGATGTCGCACGAGCACGAAAGAAGGGAAAACAAATTATAATGTACCCTTTCAATTATGGACCTGAATTATTCCATGCTATGAATTTAGAACCGCTTATGCAGGAAATGTTTAGCGTCGGTTTGGCGCCATTTCACATTAATGAACATTACCTTGATATCACAAACGAAATTGGATATGGAGATAATCCAACCCTTTGTAATGCACAAAGACCTCTAATCGGTTCTTATATAGAAAAGGCAGCTCCTATTCCAGACCTTCTCTTCTTTCTCTCAACCCCATGTAATTCGCTTGCTACCACTTATCAAGTATTTCAACATTTAACGGGCGTTCCTACTTATACCATTGATATTCCATATTGGTCACATTCCCCCGATAGCACGTTTTACGACGAAAAAACCTTGGAATATGTAATAAAACAATTGAAAAAATTGGTAGTATGGTTAGAAAACCAAACGCATCAAAAATTGGATGAGGAAAAATTCAAGCAGACGATGGTTTGGTTGAACCAGGCACGTGCAAATGTGCTGGAATTCAATGAACTCCTAAGAGCAGTGCCTTGTCCAGCACGTAGCATTGAAGGATTTGGTAATTATCTAGCGATGGTTTTACGTGGTGGCACTAAAGCTGCTGTTGAAGCAACTAAATGGCTGAGAGATAATGCAGCATCCAATGTTAAAAATAAAATAGGGGGCGTTCCAGATGAAAAAATCAGAATCGCATGGCCATATACCCATGTATTTTTTGATAATGAATTGCTTCCATGGTTAGAAGAGAATTTTAACGCAGTCGTCATCATGGATATTTTAGGCTATTATCATGTTCCTCCGCATGATACTTCTACAATTGAAAAATGTTTTGAGAGCTTGGCAAAAGGAACTTTAGATTTTTCCATGATTGGCACATGTCGAGGTCCTATTGAATTCTATATTGATTATGTCATCCGATTTGTTAAAGATTACAAGATAGATTGCGTAATTATGCCTATGCAATTTGCCTGCAAACATGCTTACGCGATGGCGCGTATAACTTCGGAAGAAGTGAGGAACCAAACTGGAATTCCTACTATGATTTTCGGTTGCGATCCCTATGATTCTAGAGAGGTCTCTTCAGAAGAAATCCGAGGAAAAATTGCCGATTTTCTTACTGAAATTGTTTTATAACATATACGATATACGGAATGTACATAGATTGGTGATGAGAATTGGACCTAGATGAAGTAGTTACAGAATTAGAGAAAGTAGTTGGAGAAAGGTATATATCAAATCGTCCTGAAGAACAATTTCTATATCATTATGATTTTGTAACAGCTGAACCAGAAGGGAAATGTGATATTGCGATTATTCCGGGCTCCTCTGAGGAAGTTCAAGAAATTGTAAAGATTGCAAACAGATATAAAATCCCGGTTGTCCCATGGGTGTCCGGTATAAATTTCGGAAGCATTGCAACGCCTCGGAAAGGTGGAATTGTAGTCGATCTTAGGCGATTAAATCGCGTTTTAGAAGTGAATGAAGATGATATGTATGCGGTAGTTGAAGGAGGTATAACGTGGGCAGATTTACGAGGTTATCTTAATAAGTATCATCCTGATTTCCGGCCAGGTGTAACTTGGTCACCTCCGGGTACAGGCGTAATTCCATCATGCTTATGTTATGGAATGTTCGATCTCGGTATGTTAGGTGGAACGGGAGCTGAATTTATTAATGGATTAGAAGTAGTCTTAGGATCTGGGGAATTAATCAGAGTAGGTTCGTGTAGCTTATCTAATTATTGGTATGGCAGGCAACCATTGCCAGATCTGGCGGGGTTATTTATCGGATGGGAAGGAACTACTGGAATTGTAACTAAAGCATCTATAAAAATATGGCCAAAATTACCATTTCGGACTGATTTCTTAATTTCGGGTAAAGAAATGCGTATAGGCGTACCAGTTATGCTTAAATTAGCAAAAGCAGGATTGGGTATTTGTGATATCTGCATATTAAACGTCGGATGGGCTCAATCTTTACAAGGATTCGATGAGAAATACGCTATTTTGGATCCTATTAAACAAAATATTCCAGATTTCGTTGGATTGATAACCACCCAAGCATATACTGAAAAACAACACAAAGCCCAATGCGAAGCGATTCAGGAGATTTGTAAAGAGGGAAATCTCGAAAAATCAACGGGAGGGCAGACTCCTATCCAGTTCTGGGGTTGTTGGAATTTCTCTCGAGGCGGAGGTGGACAATGGATTGGATCTTATTGCTCAACACGAGATATTATAAAATATTATGAAATATCGAGAAAAATTTGTTTGAAATATAATAAACCACACCAATTTTACAGCAGAATTTTGTTTGGTGGGCATTATTGCGTTGCTCGTACAAATATAAACTTTAATAAGAATGATCCTGAAGAAATTAAAACTGCACGGAAACTTCTTAAAGAAATACATGATGCAGTTCAACAATTAGATGGAGTTGTAATGTATAAACCACCTACATGGGCCATCCGAACATATAAGGACAAAATGATACCTACAACTCGCCAATTAATAGAAAAAATAAAACAACTTCTCGATCCCAACCAAATTTTAAATCCAGGACAAGGTATAGGGGATGAGTAAATGCCTAAAAAGAAAAAAATTAAATATCTCAAGGGAAAGGGCATCTCCAAAATTATATCCGTCCCAAATCAGCAAGTACTTAAACGGAATCAAAATCTAGAGTATTATAAAAATATTTTTTATCAATGCGGGAAATGCGGAACCTGTAGAACCGCATATCAAGATAGTTGGGCGCGTATATGTCCCTCAGGGGAAGCTGGGAAATTTGAATCCTATTATTT
>SUPS01000245.1 GCA_005191415.1 Candidatus Helarchaeota ASGARD archaeon Hel_GB_A | reverse complement strand
ACTCATTCATTCTAGTGAGGATATTATTCTTTTTTAATGATTAAACCTATTCCTAAATATTGACCTCTTTTAAGACATTGGTCGGTAAATTCTAATAAAGAATATTCATTTGAGTATAAATCTTTAATATGATTCCAAACAGCATCTACTTCCTTCTGAAGAATATCATGGAATGCCACCATTTTAATATTAGTTTTAATTATTTCAAAAGTTCTTAGACATTCTTCATAAGATTTACTGCTATCAATAAAAGCTAAATCGAAATGGGGACACTTCCGAATAAATTCTTTGAAGGCTGAAGATCTGGTATCCATAATTATGTAATCGACTCTGTCATTAAATTGGGCATAAATTTGCATCGAAATATAATGTAACCTATCAATACCTATAGCGTATTGAAATTCGGGATTTAATTTCATCAAATACTCAACTGTTGTAATGAAACTTCCTCCTAAGCCAGTTCCAATCTCTAGATATGATTTGATATTATATTTAGAAAGTGTGATCAAATATTTAGCGAATTGATTTGGATATTGTAACATTAAAATTCCTGTTGAGAAATATTTTTTTAAAAAAGAAAACTCAGCATAAAAATTTGGGTTGAAATGCAAACTAATTTGCGAAATTAGTTTATAGAGGTAATCTTCCTTCAATAAATGCGATTTTTCAGATTTTCTAAGATAATTCAGAAATACGAAATTGTATAATTTGAACTTTTTATAACGTCCAAATATTAAATTATCTAGTAATATACCATATATTTTAACATGTTTCCAAAAGAATTGAGTTAAAACCGCTAATAGTTTATTCATTCATCAATAGCTCCATCTTTAAGTATATCGATAAATCTTTCGTTTCTCAGCGAAGATCTCGTGATAGTCATTTAAGAAGATATTGCTCTCGCCCTCGACAAAACCATCCGGGTGCTTCTTAGTCAAAATTTTGACTTAAAAAAATAACTACTGAAATTAAAGTTTTCGCGGGCATCGATGAACTGGAGATTTGCCAGAGTTTAACAAGCCTTATTGTATATTATGGATGAATGCGGATTTATACTTTTTTGCAAAAACTGTAATCAATAATCTCTTTACGAATCTTTTAAAAAATGGAATAATTTTCTTTCATGAATTTACTAAATTTTCTTTAGATCCATATTTCTTTAAAATGTTAGTAGCATTCAGTATTTGCTCATTTGAAATAATCTTTTTATAGATTTTATTAACCTAATATTTTAATATGCGTAAATTTAAAGGTTTATTAGATATCAATGTAATTTAAATATCGAACTTCATTCTAAATCTTGATTTACTCAAAAAAATTAAAGTCAAATCATTTATAAATTTCTATAAGACAGTGGAGGCATAAAAATATGAAAAAAAAGTATATCGCCATGCTTTTTATAATACTACCTCTTATTACCTTTGATGGAATAATCCAAAATACGATTTATTTTACACCTTTACCAACTAACTCGCGTATAGAGCGCCCTCATCTACGACTTTCTCCAAAAATTTTTGATTGGGATTTTTATATAACACAATCGGTAGGAAAGACCCCTTTATCAATCGCTATAGGAGATGTGAATAATGATGGAGAATTAGATATTGTAACCGCAAATAATAATTCAGGGACAATCACCATATTACTCTGGAATATTACTCAGAATAATTGGACGTATCAAACAATTTCATCAGGAATTGGAACCTGCGATGTCATAACGGGCGATGTAAATAATGATGGTCTCGTCGATATTGTTACAGTTAATAACTTATCTAATAACATAAATATTCTTATATGGAATGATACTCTTCAATCATGGAATTCTGAAATTCAACCAGTTGGAAATCGACCTAGCGCTGTAGCAATTGGAGATGCAAATAATAATGGGTTAAATGAAATTATCGTGTCTAATTTTAATGATAACACCATTTCTATACTTAACTGGAATCACACGAAAAGAATTTGGAATATTACAAGCTTACATATTACTGGAAATGGTCCGAGTGATGTAGATATTGGTGATGCTAATTATGATGGATTACAAGAAATTGTAACAGCAAATAAATTGAGTAATGATGTTTCAATCATTTTATGGAATGAAACAGAAAGAAAATGGGAAAATATGACTTCACAAAGCGTTGGGAATAATCCTGTTGCCATAAAAATTGAAGATGGTAACAATGATGGGCAACTTGACATAATAACAGCGAATCGAGGGGGTGATTCCATAACACTTTTAACTTGGAATTTAAGCAATAGAATATGGGATATAAAAAATAGAGCTGTAGGGAGGGGGCCAATTGCAATATCAATAGGTGATATTAATTACGATGGTAAAAAAGAAATAATAATCGCTAATTATGATGATTCAACTATCTCAATTTTGATCTGGAATTCTTCTATCAATAATTGGGATATTACAATAAAAAATGTAGGTGCATCTCCCACTTCTATTGCAATTGGTGATATAAATACAGATGGATTAATTGAGGTTATTAACACTAATTCTTTAGATAATACAATATCAATTTTTCTTTGGAATACTACTAAGGGTGGTTTAATTTCTACAACTTATTTAGCTTGTATAAATCCATCTGATATTGCAGTAGGGGATGTAAACAACGATGGCGCACAAGATCTTGTTGTAGCCACATCAAACAATAACACTATAGCAGTATTTTGTTGGAATAAATCTTTAAAGAATTGGAACCCTAAAATTACTCTCAAAGTAGAATGGGCACCCACATCAATTGCTATTGGTGATGTAAATAATGATGGTGCATTCGATATCGTCACATGTAGCAAAGATTCGGCTTCTCATAATGTATCGATTGTAATTTGGAATAAACTAACTAAAACATGGAATCCTTATATTACAAGAACAATTTCAATTGTTGGCGCTTGGGATATTAAAGTAGCGGATGCTAATAATGATGGAGCAAATGATATAATTGTAGCCAATCCAGAACATGCAAGAATAAGTATCCTTATTTGGAATAAAACACAAAGAGATTGGAACTCTTACATAAACATTACTGGTATTGGAATTCCTTATTATGTTGAGGTAGATGATATAAATAATGATGGATTTAATGATTTACTCGCCTCTGGTAATGGTACGGCAAGATATGTGTGGTACCATCTATGGAATTGCTCAAAAAAATTATGGGAGAGTTATAAAGTCTTTTTTTATGATGATACAAAAAAGTATCGAACTCCCATTACAGTTGATGATGTAAACAATGATGGATTCAATGATATAGTACTGGCAAACACATTAGATAATGATATTTCTATTTATATTTGGAACCCAAAAAACCAATCATGGATTTATAGAGGAAACCAATATGTAATGGGACTTCCAACAGCAATTGGGGTAGGAGATGTTAATAATGATGGACAAAAGGATATAATTACTGCCAATGCTGTCACTCAAAAAATTTCGATTTTCTATTGGAATGTAACAAAACAAAATTGGGAAGCTCAAGTAAACTACATGATAGGAAATGATCCCCGTTCCATAATCATAAAAGATGTAACGTGCGATGGAATGACTGATATCGTAGTTGCCAATTATCAAGATAATAATCTTTCGTTCATTATTTTTAATCGTTACCCATTGATTTTAGCAAAATCTTCAATTCAAACGAATTCTATATGGACTCAAAACGAAGATTTTGGCTCTTTCTCAATTAATTTTACAAATTATGGCATAGATTTTGAAGATAAAAATCTTAGATGGGCTCTATTTGATTTGAATACAACTTTAATTGACGTAGATAAATTCATATCTTCTGAAGCATATTTTACTTTTTATTCTAAACCAAATAAAAGTGGAACTGACAAATTCTGGATGGTTCTATTTGATAGCCATAATTGCGAGGATAAGGTGGAGATAACGATAACGATTAATGAAGTTAATGATCCTCCCCTCATATTGTTTAAAAATCAACTTAAGAACAATCTTATTTGGAAACAATCTTTAGAGGTCGAAATTTTCAGTATTAATTTAACACCCTACGAATTTGACGTTGAAGATAAAAATTCAGAATTAAAATGGTTTGTAAAGGGATTAGATCCAACAATTGCTACTGTTACAGGCGAAAATTCCTCAAATCATGTTTTAATTTTTCATCTGAAGAATATTGGAACAGATGAATTTTCATTAATCTTAATGGATAGTGATGGCGCCACTGATACTCTACAACTCACCATCACAGTAGAAAGCCTAAATTCTCTTTTAATTATAGTTAGTTCTGTTATTGTTGGAGGAATTACGATTCTTTTTTTTGTCTTACATCGAAAAAAGAAGTATAAATCTCAAAATCAACAAATAAAAAAATCTAAACCATTACAAACTTGACAACATATATTTTAGACCGATGAAAAATATATGATGGTTTATACAATAAAGCATTTTTAAATCGATGAAAAATCATGCGAATTGCATTAATTTATCCAAATTTACATGGAGAATTCAGACCTAATTTGGGTCTTCTTTATATAGCAACTTATATTCAAAAAGAAAGTCATCATGAGGTTATCATTATTGATCCTACTTTTCATCGACGAAATTGGAAGAAGTATATTTTAAAAAAAATTCATGAATTTTCTCCCGATATAATTGGTTATTCCTGTTTAACTTTCAATTATTATGATGCACTCCAAATTAACCATTTTTTAAAGAAAAAATACCCAAATACCCTCGCATTATTTGGTGGAATTCATCCGACTTTAACGAACATAAAAACTCTTACTGCAAAAGAGATTGATTTAATATGTCTCGGCGAGGGGGAACTAACGGTTAAAGAACTTTTAGACCAACTTGAAACCACAAAATCGTTGGAAGGTATAAAAGGTATTTGGTATAAGCATAATGGATGTATTAAAAGAAACGAATTACGTCCATTGGAGGAGGATTTAGATAAATTTCCATTTCCTAATTGGGATTTTTATGAAATAGAGAAATATATGCTAGTAAATCCTTATCAATTGGATTTTTTGGGTAGTAGAGGTTGCCCTTACAATTGTGCATATTGTTCAAACCATGCTCTACGTAAATTATTGCCTGGTAAATATGTACGGCATAGATCACCTCGAAATATTATTCAAGAAATAAAGTACAATCTTAAAAAATACTGGAATAAGGGGTTTCGTTATGTATATTTTTGGGATGAAACATTCATCTTGAAAAAATCATTTTTACATGAGTTTTGTCGGCTCTTTATCAAGGAGAAACTATCAAAAGTCCTTACGTGGAATTGCACAGCTCGCGCAGACTTGCTGAAAGAAGAAGATGTTAAACTTATGAAAGAGGCTAACTGCAATATTATCCGAATGGGTGTAGAAGCGGGCGATTCTTACATAAGAAACAAAGTTTATAATCGGAATATGTCCTTAAAGAGCATAATAGACGCCGTTAAACTCTGTCGCAAATATGGAATTGCAAACCAACTAAATTTCATGTTTGGTGGACCAAGAGAAACTATGGAAACTATGCAAAAGACCTTTAATATTGCTCAAGTTCTAAATCCAGAACAAATTAGTTTAAATATTTTTCAGCCGCTTCCAGCGACTGATGCCGCTCAATTATTAAAGAAGAATGGGGTAATTATTCAGGAAAATTGTTGGATTCATATGTATAATTTTTATTATAAATCCGTGATTAATTCTACATATCTGAAAAG
>SUPS01000244.1:247-5714 GCA_005191415.1 Candidatus Helarchaeota ASGARD archaeon Hel_GB_A | reverse complement strand
CATACATAACACAGATAATTAAATTTTTTAAACTAGTATGAAGGTAGAATTTCTTGGGTAAATTAATCCTCACAGGAAATATGGCATATAACATTGTCAAGGAATATATTCAGCCGTTCTCGGATGAGGTTAAAGTAATTAAACTACCCATTTCAATAGCTGCTTTTATAACCCCCCAACTTGTGATAACTCACCTAAAAGATATGGATTTATCATCTTTTGATTCGATTATCGTTCCAGGACTAATGCAAGGTTCTACGCAGCCAATAGAAGACGCATTACATGTGCCTACTTATAAAGGACCTCGGTATGCAAGTGATATTCCTTTAATTTTAATGGAGCCCATCCCATTATCGAAGACTATTCCAGCTGATAAGCTATATCTGAATCGAGGAATCGAAGAGTTCGATAAAATTATTAAAAAAATCTCCGAAACTCATCCTATTTCTCCTGCATTTAGGATACATTCCTATAACATTGGAATTAATTATCCTCCTCTGATTTTAGCTGAGATTGTTGATGCTCCAAAGTTATCTCTACAAAAGATTCTTTCAAAATGTAAATATTTTCTTAAGATAGGCGCCCATATGCTTGATATTGGCGCTGTGGTTGGTGAAAATAACTCAAGACAAATTAGGAACATTATCGAAGAAGTAAAATCAAAATTTACTGTCCCCGTAAGCATCGATAGTATGCTACCCGATGAAATTGAAGTTGCTGTCGAAGCGGGTGCAGATGTAATCCTAAGTTTAGATGCTGGGAATATCAAAGAATTGAAAGGATTACCTAAAGATCGGGTTGTTACTATTATACCAACAAATATACGTGAAGGACTATTTCCTAAATCTCCAAATGAACGGGTAAAATTATTAACGGAAACTGTAAATCATGCCCTTAAAATTGGATTCAAAAAAATTCTCGTAGATCCTCTTTTAGAATCTCCTATTAGCCCGGGTCTAATAAATTCATTAGAAACTTTCATTCTTTATCGAAAACAGGAACCGAAAATTCCATTTCTCTTTGGTGCAGGTAATGTTACAGAATTAATTGATGCGGATAGTATTGGGATAAATGCCATACTCGCATGTATAGCTGTTGAATTAGGTGTTTCTGTTATTTTAACAACTGAATATAGCAATAAGGCCCGAAAAAGCATAGAAGAACTTTCTATTGCCCTAAAAATGGCGTATTTTGCGAAATATAAAAAGCGTCCCCCTATCGCTTTACCTTTTAATCTACTTCGTGCTAAAAATAAAAAGAAATTTGACCCACTTTCATATGAATCTCCAAACAAATCCATTATGGTCACAGAACTTGATGAAACTTACATACCGGACAAAAAAGGCTATTTCAAAATATGGATTGACCACGAAAATCATTTGATTTCTGTCCTTTATTATCAAGATTCAATCCCTACTATTTTGATACAGGGTTCTTCGGCTGAAGCACTCGGGAAAAAAATTTTAACATTAAATCTTATTCAAGATCCGAATCATATACTCTATTTAGGTAGAGAATTGGAACGCGCCGAAATTGCCCTATTTTTGGGAAAAAATTATATCCAAGATGTTAAATTTAATGAGGTTTCATAATGAGTAAACTACCTGATGTTCAAAACCAAGCACCACAGTTTATGATATCAATCGATAGAGTTGGTATTATCAATCTTCGTAAAAGAATTAAAATTCTCCATGGAAACAAAGCCTATGACTTCTCTCCAATTTTTTCCGCTTATGTAAGCCTTCCTAGACAACAACGAGGCATTCATATGTCACGAAGTAGTGAAACTATTGAAGAAGTAATTGATGAACTATCTTATCAGGCATATTCTAGTCTTGAATGTGTATGTAAGATAATGTCTGAAACTCTGCTGCGAAAACATGAATATTCTCCCCGATCCGAAGTAGTGAGTAGTGGAATTTTAGTTGTAGATATTCTACAGGAAGGGTTTGGTAAACGCCAAAGAGGTTATGAAGTTTTTTCTAAAGCAATATCTAAACGTATTGGTGGAACTATTAAAACTAGGATGTTTCTAGGAGCCTCTGCTGAAGGTATGACCACTTGTCCTTGTGCTAAAGAATTAATGCAATCATATGCCAAAGAAATTCTTCTTGAACGTAAAGAAGACTTTAATTTAAATGAAATGCAAATAGAACAATTGTTAAATATAATCCCAATTGCTTCTCATAGCCAAAGATCAAAAGGAACTCTATGTGTAGAACTCTCCCGCGAACGTGAAATTGATATTCTCACCTTAACTGAAATTATTGAATCTTGTATGTCTGGAATTGTCCATGATGTGCTTAAACGCCCTGATGAAGGAAAATTGGTACGTCTAGCACATTTGAACCCTCTTTTTGTGGAGGATAGTCTTCGTTTAATGGCCCAACGTGTTGTCGAACGATTCAAATTTTTATCAGATGAAAGTATTATTTTTATGAGAGTTGAAAATATGGAAAGTGTTCATGTTTATAACGCATGCGCAGAAAAACAATCAACAATCGGTGAATTGAAAAAAGAATTCCAAGAAATAAGTTCTAATAATACTTAATTATCAAATACTTTTCAAATTACTGATAAATTTTGTTCCTATAGATATGAATTCATTCCATTGTTTTTCTAACTCTGGAGTATAAGTACCCTCTTCCAGAATCTTCAAAAATTTTATGAACTCACCAATAATTGGAGCCTTAACTAGTTTAGCAGTTGCTCCTTCTTCTGCGTAGGTATTAACTTCCTTAATTATTGCATTATCAATCTTATCTTGTATGCCTAATCCACGTAAAATGACTGATCCATCTCCTTGTACTTCTAAATAGCTAATATCTTCAGTCACTAAGCTTTCTCCTTTACCAGGTTCAGATACTAATATTCGAAACTCACACATGATACTTCACCTCATGTATAATTTTATATTAAAAGTGATAAAAATTCTTTTGATTTTCCTTTTCTTGAACCAATTACTATTCGATAATATTTCTTTTGGGTTCTATTATCTGTAACTAATTCTAACTGACCCTTTGCCTTAATTATTTCATTTTTTTCTGCTACAGCATCAAATAATCCTTCATATGAAATTATTTCGATAATATTCTCAACTTTCTTACCTTTTATAATTCTAACATTCGAAATTTGGTATTTTGATGGCAAAAACATGGCTTGTGAATTATCCATTATTTTCGCATAGATTTCTATTTGCCCAATACTCTTATAAGATTTATCTCCATAGTGTTCGTAAATTTCATCCCTATTTCTTATAGGATGTACCGAAAAACGAGTTTTTTGAAAGATTCCCATATTCCATTTGCGTCTAAATAGTAATTCTATCTCACTATGCTTTAATCTAAAACGTTTAACTTTATCTTTTTTCCATCTATCTGCCTCAATGTCACTAAGTGGCGTAATTTCAGCATCTCCGCATTTAAATATATCCTGTAATGCCCGTTTTATTTGGATTGCATTGTCATATCCATGAACTGTAATATCTAAATCAGAAAACTTTGGATTGTGAATATTCAACAAAATGGAACCTGTCACTCCAAATGCATTGATAGGGACATTTGTTTCATTCGATAATCTCAAAATAAAAGATTTGAGCTTCTTTTGAAGGAGATCAAGTTCTTTTAACTCAAAGATTTCTTCCAATTTCTTTTGAGAAGAATAATATTTTTTTATATATGTGATAGGAACTGCTGAAAATGTCATTTCACTATAGTTATCATAAAACAGATATTGAGGATATTTCTCTTTAAGAAATTGAAACGTATTTATAACCGATTCCGCTGAATAATAAGGTATTACGCGTTTCAAATTTTGATTTCCTAATTTCCATTTCCCAAAATCCGCTGGGATATATTTAAGATAGCCTAAAATTCTTTCAGGAGGATGTTCATACCCTATTATGCAAAAGAAAAAGTTTTCAATAGTCTGAATAAAATCTCTATCTAAAGGAATATAATTCACGATAGTACCCTTCATTTTAAATGCTTAAAACCCGAAAATAATCTCCCTCATTAGCCCCTAAAAGCAATCGAAAATATGTTTCACTTCTAGAAATTACCTGTTCAATTTTCCCACATACCTCTACCTTTTCTCCATTCCATGCTTGTTCACAAAATCTTCCACGGTATGAAACTATTTCGCGAATTGGTTCTCCCAAAATTTCTCCACTTATGATTTTTACATTATCTATAAGATAACGACATGGCGTAAAGATAGCTTCTGAATCATCTATTATTATAGCTCTTATTGTTGATATCTTTATTGGCTTGTATTGAACAAATTCATTTGAAATTTCATTCCATTCCTTAATACAACGTATATAATAATCTACTCCCTTGAATATTCCCTGTAATTTTTTACGTTGTTCTATTTTAACGAATTCTTGAAACGTTATGTTAGATTCTTGTCCTCTAAAGGTAAATAAATCTCCGATGGTCTTCTCAGAATAAGGCTTAATAATCTCTGGAAACTCATTATGAAGCGTTATTAAAGCTTGCCTTACTAAATATGCATTTTTAGAACCGAAAACTATAAGATCAATATCTGATTGTTCTGTTTCTAAATTTACTAAACACGAGCCTGTTATTCCCATTTTATTCAAATCAATATTTGACTGTTTGTGAATTAATTTTATCAATTCCAATGCTTTATGTAATGTTTGAGACTTTAATTTTAAATCTTCAACTTCATCTTTTTTGAGTAAATCTCTTAAAAAATCTGCTGGTCGGTAAATCTTCCGAATATTTTCCTTTGGAACGCCTTGTAACAGCTCTCCTGAAACGGCATCGCGAAATAAATAATGAGGATATTTTTCTTTAAGAAAGGCATATCGTTTATCCAATGCATATATTTTTTTATACCGAATTCCTTCTCTAATACGGTCTCCACTCGTATCTGGATAATATCTTATGAAAGCAATAATTCTATCTTGGGGATGAATGAATCCCTTTACATCAAAAATCAATCCTTCTGAAGTCTCAAGTAAATCTCCTTCGCGCGCTTGTAACTCCATATTTGATTGTTTCCTTAAAATTTTTCCATCTCTTCCTTGTTCTTTTTCTTTAGATAGATGCCCTCTACTTTTTTCATCTTCTTTTCTCATTAAAGCTGATATCGTATCTTTAATATATTATGTTTTGCTGATATTTTTATAGTGTCTTAGATATCGGAGTGAAATCTTTGGTTAATAAAGGAGAGAAGACAATTTCAGAAATTGAAGTTATATTTAATGATTTCCGAGAAAAATTCGATAAAATTTTTTCTAATATCTCTAATAAAATAGATATCGATGTTCTATTTGCAGAATCTCTTTCATTATTTGATTCTACTATTACTAAAATCACAAAAAAATTTGAAGATTTCACTGTAATAATAGAAGACCTTGTCAAAAACCAAGATTTTGATCAGGCGCTGCAAATTTATTCAGCATACAAGCAAAATCTGGAAAATTTCTTTGATTCTATAG
>SUPS01000244.1:0-237 GCA_005191415.1 Candidatus Helarchaeota ASGARD archaeon Hel_GB_A | reverse complement strand
TCTATAGAGACTGCATTTGAAAAAACTGAAACCTTTCTACGCAAAAATGATGAAATTTTAACCTCTACACAAAAATTGTACCTAAAACGCTTACAAAGTTTTGTTGGGAATTGGTTTAAGCAGAAAAAAAGTTTTAATTCATCGTTAAAGCGGTTAAAAAAACATATTGAAGGTGCTATCGATAAATGGGTCCAAAATTCCAAAAAACATATCAATAATAATATATCGACTCTAGAA
>SUPS01000022.1:14019-24983 GCA_005191415.1 Candidatus Helarchaeota ASGARD archaeon Hel_GB_A | reverse complement strand
ATCTTTATCAATTGAATCTAACATGCCTAAATGAGCTAGTGCATTTACAGCCCAATAGGTTTCCTCTAAAGTTCCAAAACTTCCATCAATACGTTGACGCTTTAATAAATAGTCTCCAAGCTTCAAACTAGGGAGAATTTTAACCCATCTGGTTTTAGAAAGTGTGGGGAACATATCATGAAAAATTAGAATTCCATTGAAATTAAATATTTGGAAAATATTCTAAAATTAGTATTATATTTGTTAAATGAGATTTTATGTGATCTAGAATCAAAGATCTGGAAAATAAAAAAAATTGGATGAAAAATTGATTAATCTATTGATTCCTCAAGTAATTCTACGATATCTTTAAAATCAATAGATGCATTTTTGGCGTTAATTGCATCCATCAAATTGCGCCTGCAGAAAGGGCATGCAGAGACTAAGATTTCAGCGCCTGTGGAAAGGGCTTCCTCTATGCGATCGATTGCAGTTGTTAGAGCTAAATCCTTAAAAGCGGCTTTAACACCACCACCCGCTCCACAACACCAGGCATTTTCTCGTATCCGAACCATTTCCTTAAGTTCAATACCAGGAATTGCTTTCAGGAGATTACGTGGAGCATCGAAAACACCGATTTTCTTCTTAGTTAAATGGATATGCCGACCCATGTGGCACGGATCATGGTATGTGATTATTTTATTAATAGGTTTCTTTAATTTTAAAAGACCCTCTTTTAGCATTTGTTCAAAAAATTGAGTAACGTGTATTACTTCGAACCCAAGGTCGCCAACAATTTTTGGATAATCTTCTTTAAAAGTACGATAACATCCTGCACAAGAAAAAATCACTTTCTTTATACCTTTCTTTTTGATAGTTTCTACATTGTGTTTTGCTAATTCGATTGCTTTGTCACGAATACCAGTTCGTAAGAGAGGGCTTCCACAGCAATACTCGTCAGAACCAATTAATTGAAAGTTGATATTTGCCTTATTTAATAGTTTAACGGTGGCTTTCGCAAGTTCTTGTTCTCTGTAGGCGGAAGTACATCCGACAAAATATCCGATTTCCGCGTCTTTATCTAAATTAGTGCCCTCTGGAAGCCAGTCAAAGCGTTTTTCGTGAGGTTCGCCATAGGGATTATTAACCGTATCGACAGCTTGGGCAAATTTCGTATGTTCTGGCATAGGACCATACCCTAATTCGACCATCTTGGCACGTAGGGCTTCGATAATCGCAATATTGTCCATTTCCTTAAATTCTTTACATTGCAAAATACAAGCACCACAGGTTGGACATGCATACGCTATTTTTTTCAACACTTCAATATCTTGAGGTTCAATTTCTTCTTCTAATAGCGCACGCCCTAATTCCACCCGTCCGACCGCAAAGTAAGAAATAAACCCAAATTTTTTTCCACTTGGACAACAATCAACCCATTTGTCAAGAGTCCACCAATTAAAGACGTTACAACCCATACAATGTCCACAAGTAATTAAATCTTCCCTAAAATCTTCTAATTTTTCTAATTTATCAGCCATCGGCATAACACCTCTATGTTAATTCTTTTTCCATCGGGAACACTTTTCCTGGGTTCATAATTTCATTGGGATCGATTAATTTCATGATATCACGCCAGAGTTTTCCGTAAGTTCCAAGATCGTCAATTATAAGTTTCATTGGATTGAGAAAGGGTCTAAACCAGCCATAAATACCGATTTTAATTAAGTCTTTTAATGTCGCGTAATGAAATTTTTTAACCATCTCAACGGATTCTTCACGAGCACTCGTATATGGAACTTCAGCTTCATAGTAACAAGCTTGACCCCAGAATTGCGCATAAGGAGAAGCGAGTAGATCGACTTGTTCTCGTTTATAGCCAGCTTTCTCACCATTTTCCTTCATCATTCTTATGTATTCAGGATATTTTTTAAGAGGTCCATAGAAGGCTAAGGCATGATATGATCCTGCGCGTAAAAATCCTAAAATATTTCGAGGATACTTAAATTCCTTCACAAAATTGGTCGGTGGAGGCACTGGCTTTAGTGGAGTTTTTGGAGGACTAGTTTTTCGAATAATATCCATAGCTACTTTAACTTTAGCTTCTACAATTTCTTTCGGACCTTCAATTGTTATAGGTATTGTCCACTCTGGGAAGGTTCCTCGTAATTTTTCAAGTTCTTTTGTTTTTTTAGCAATCAGTTTAATGAGGGTATATTGAGGTAAGACCCATAGCACGGAGGGAATCTGGGCATTCATCAGGGGGGGAATAATAGCAATTGCATCTTCGATTTTATCATATCCTAACATAAACCAGACTTCGTGTTCGGGAAGAGGATATAACTTTACTGTCATTTTTGTGCAAATTCCCATTGAACCCGGCATTGATTGGAAGAGTCCTAGAAAATCTGGGCTACAAGTATATCTCCAGTAAGGATCTGAATTAGGAAATGCTGCCGACCCAACTTTTAATAATTCTCCATTAGGTAAAACAAATTCTGCACTAAGAGCATGGTCAATGCCATCACCTGCATTCGTATGGTAAACTCCTCGTAACAAATAATTTGCCAGAATTGAACCTGTTGCGGGAGCACCAGGGATACAAATACGGCAACCTTTTTCTCTCGCCGCAATCTGCAACTGACCATGAGTTACTCCTGGCTCCACAGTGGCGGTCATCATTTCCGTATTTATTTCGAGAATGCGATTCATGAGACGTAAATCGATAACTATACTTCCCTTTTTTGCAGGAACACAAAGCCCTCGGACATTGACTCCCCTGCTTAAAGGAACAATCGGGATTTTATGTTCATTGGCGATTTTCACAATTTGTTGGACTTCTTCAGTCGATTTTGGCTGTACAACTATAGCTGGGCGGGTAGGCGTTACAAATGGCCAATGTTGATCTCTTTCATATGCAATTAAGACAGGTCCATCGTTTGAAACACGTTCAGGACCAACAATCGATTGAAGTTTTTGATAAATTTGCTCATAAATAGCCTTATCTGGCATTTTAATCAATACCTCATAATTTCATCTTTATGTGTTAGGATTAATTTACGAAGAATAGTCCTTATTAAGCTTACTTTAAAAAAATCTTATGCAATAACCGGCGAAAATTTCGGTGATAATAGATAGTTTTGAATATTTAGCATTTTTTAGTCAAGTTCTACCAGAAAATGGAAATGATTTTTAGATGATTCTAAATCCATAGTAAATGAATATTTTTGCGTTAAAAATAGGAGATATATTTTAATAGTTTTAAATATCATAAAAGAGACTTGTAAATCTTAGTATATTCATTTAATATGAATGTGGGTTTTTAATGACTCAAGGGAAAAAAGAGAGAACTCTTCGAGATATAGAGTATAGTTATGACCTTTTCGATATAGCTAAGAAATTTCTCGAAACAGAGAAGCAACGTGAAGTCTATAAGACGATGAGAAAGATTTTTGACGCAGATCCTATGCTTTTAACAGATAAACAAATGTATAGACGAGGTGGTTTTAGACAATCTAAACGAAAACAAGAATTTATGAAGTTAGCTCGCCAGATCGCAGTGGAACGTGGAATTCCAATTTATAACCGAGCCGTAGGGATTCCATTGGGGCAACGTGCTCTTGAACCGTACCTCATTTCGGGAACGGATACATTTGTTGATTTTGATGACGTCCATCATGTGAATAATGCAGCGATTCAGCAAATGGTTGATGATATTAAACGAACTGTGATCTTAAACTTAGATATACCCCATCGCGTCCTGCAAGTGCGAGCAGGTAAAGAAATAACTCCAGAAACGGTCAATTTATATTTAGAAACCATTCAACATACAATGGCAGGTGGAGCAGTTGCCCAAGAACATATGGCAGAAATAAATCCAGGATTAACAAAAGATGCCTATGTAAAGGTAATTACAGGCGATGATGAAATTCGAGATATGATTGATAGACGTTTTATAATTGATATAGAAGGGTTATTTCATCCAGATCGGGCAAAACAATTGAAACAAGCCATTGGAAATACTATGTATATTGTAGTCCGTGTTCCAACTATCGCAGTTCGGATGGCGGATGGAGGTGTAGTTTATCGTTGGGCTGCAATGCAGTCTACGATGGCATTCGTTTCTGCTTATCGATTAACGGGAGAAAGTATTATTTCAGATCTTGCCTTTGCGGCAAAATCCGCTCAACTCATCCAGATGGGGGAACGAACATGGTTTGCACGTGCAAGATCGCAAAATGAACCAGGTGGTTTTCCTTTCGGTTTTGTGGCAGATTTTATTCAATGTGAGCGGGATTTGCCCGCAAGGAAGTTTTTAGATGTAATTAGTGAGGATTTAGAAGAAGGACGTAAATATCTTTATGCTCTAAGTGAGGGTGTAGGAGCCATTGGAGCAGTTTTATTTGATCAGTATTGGTTATCGTTTTATATGTCGGGAGGTATTGGTTTCTCCACAACAGTGGCATCAGCAGGATACTGTGGAAATGTTCTTGAGGAATTTGTTGAATCATTAACAGAAATGTTACATAAATATACAAAACATGTTAAAAGAATACCTCCTAAATGGGATACCATTCGATGGTTTGTCGATCTCGTTATTCAATATGGGATGGAATCATATGAAAAGTTTCCTGCACTTACTGAATTTCATTGGGGTGGAGCACATCGCATTTCATTAATAGGTGATCTTGCAGCAAGTGTCGCGGGACTTCTTACAGGTTCGGCTAGTTTAGGAATTATGTCAATGCATTATGCAATCGGTTTATTAATGAAAGAAGGATGGCTTCGAACTGGTTGGGCTGGTCAAGAAGTTCAAGATCATGTCGGAACACCTTATGCATGTTCTTGTAGAATTGAAGAGGGAGTTGTTACAGAATTAAGAGGAATGAATTATCCGATGGCTTCTTATACTGCAGGGCATTCCTCGGGTTATGTAGCCGCCGCCGCGGGTTCTATGATTGGTAGGGGGGCTGCCTTTTCTACAAGTCCTATCGTAAAAGTAGCATTTGCAGATCCACACTTAATTTTTGATTTTAAACATCCGCGATTATCAATAGCAAAAGCAGCCTTACGACAATTCCAACCTGCAGGAGAAAGAGATCTTATTATTGGCATAAAATGATAAAAGGGTGATACCTTGCCAACAGATAAGGAGATCTATGAGAGTATTCCAGATTGGGTATACTCAAAACCATACCTCCCTTTTTGTGAATTTATTTGGCGATTGCTACGGAAGCAGAGCTGGGAAACTTTCTGGGAACATTATGACGATTTTGTTGAAGCTACTCTTGATGAATTAATTCTGCGAATGGAAGAAGCAATTAAAATTTCTCAAGAACTTCAAAAAGGCACCCTAAAAAATCCAGATAAAATTGTATCTTTCTGGATTTTACCTCCCGTCCTCGTAGTCCGCACCGACTTACAGCAAGGCGCCATTCGGCTGATTTATGGAAATTCTGCAGATATCTCCTTCATGGCGGCGCATGATCATGACAAAGAAATCCAATTTGTGATAAATTTCCACTTCGAACAAGGTCTTGCAACTAATTATTGGTATATTAGACCTGGAGATGAGCTCTTGGAGAAGCGGCACATGAAACTTGGAACCAAACTTAAAGATATTCCCAAAGAAATTCCAGATTTTCATGAGGCTGCCGATAAGGTATTGGATATTTTGAAGGATATTCGCAATGAGCAAGATCCAGAACATGCGAATTCAGCATATAATACCTGTATATTCCTATTAAGTGCGGGAACAAACAATGGGGCATTATTAAGTAACTATAGTGAATATTCATGGATGTGGGAGGGCATCAATATGCATAAATGGGCCCCTAAATTTATTAAAAATCATTCTAAGGAGTATCCGTATCTAGAGCCATTAAAAAATGCAGATACTGTACAATTTTATGAGCCATGGCCTCCGATATTTTACCAATTAACGAAATTACCACGTCCCATTTGGATTAAACGTATTGCGGGATTGCTTACTAATGGACAGCTATTTTTTCAATATATTATGAATCTTAAAGGGTTCGATAAAGTAGCACCTGTGAAGGAAACCATTTTGGAGATGTGGGAAGATGGCGCACCTTCACCCCAAATGGTGTTAAATCATGAGATTAAACCATTTGGGTACGAATATAAGAAAGTAAAAGGACCTCGTATTTATTATTGGGATTTTGGATTAAAGGAAGATGATGTACTCAAAGGTTTTCTTACGAATATCACTTTTGATACAAAGCAAGAGAAATTTGACGAATCGAATCTCATAAGTATCGGACACGGATTAGAAACAAAATTTGTGAAAAAAGATGAAGACTAAAAAGGAGGGTTTAATTGACAGAAGTTGAAGATTTTATCATTGTGAAAGGGCTTTTTAAAGAATTTGAACGAGGAGAACCCGCATATCAAGATGTTTCATTTACAATTAAGGAAGGGCACTCTTTTGGTATTTTAGGGAAAAGTGGTTCTGGAAAAAGTGCTTTAATGCATGCTCTCAGAGGCACACCAGAATATCGTCCTACAAAAGGTAAAGTAATATATCGGATCTCCGTTTGCCCAAATAAGAATTGTCTTCATGTTAATTATCCTTCCCTCGCTGGGACTAATTGTTCAAAATGTGGATCAACATTAGAATTTCAAGAATTAGATTTCTGGAAAGAAGCATCTACGAATAACCCTGTTTTTCGGGCATTGTATAACCGAATTTCAATCATGCTTCAACGGACTTTTGCGTTATTTGGAGAATTACCAGTTTTAGAAAATATTAAAGATGCCTTAGAAAGAGCTAAAGTTCCCGAACGACGTCGTGATGGAAAAGCTGCATCGTTACTGACTAAAGTAAAAATGGGACATCGAGCGCTTCATATTGCGCGAGATCTATCAGGTGGTGAGAAGCAGAGAGTAGTTTTTGCGATGGCTTTAGCTAAAGACCCCTTAATATTTCTTGCAGATGAACCGACAGGGACTCTAGATGTTTTAACAAGCTCAGCAATCCATAAAGTTATGAAAGATGCTGTAAGAAAAGATAGAATGACTCTAATTGTAACTTCTCACTGGCCTCATGCCGTAGAAGAATTAACAGATGACGCAATCCTCTTAGAAGACGGGAAGGTTGTACTTCATGATGATTCAAAAAAAGTTGCGAAAGAATTTATGAGTAAAGTTGAAACGGTAAAAGCTCCTGAACGTAAATTTGAGAAAACGCTGATTTCTATAAAAAATTGTGTAAAATGGTATTATACGTTTGATCGAGGTATTATAAAAGCAGTGGATGGGGTTGATTTAGATATTTATGAAAATGAGATATTTGGGCTTGTTGGATTATCAGGTTCTGGAAAAACGAGTCTCGCGCATATGTGTGCAGGATTAAAAACAATTACTAAGGGGCAAATTCTTGTTCGCATTGGTGATGATTGGGTAGATATGTCCATACCTGGTCCAACTGAAAGAGGACGCGCAACGCGGTACATGGGAGTTCTCCATCAAGAATATGCCTTATATCCTCATCGAACAGTCTTAGAAAATCTTACTGGAGCAATTGAATACGCTATCCCAGAAGAATTGAAAACGAATAAAGCATATGAAGCGTTAAAAGCTGTAAATTTCACGAATGCGGAGATTGAAAATATATTATATAAGTTTCCTGATGAAATTTCTGAAGGAGAACGTCATCGCGTGGCAATTGCTCGAATTTTGATAAAAGAGCCGCGTATTTGTTTTTTAGATGAAGGAACTGGCACTGCAGATCCCCTCACAAGGATGGAGATTGTCCGATCAATCTTTACTTCTCGCGATTTACTAAATCAAACTTACATAATTATCAGTCATGATATCGACTTTGTTTTAGCAGCATGCGATAGAGCCGCGCTCATGAAAGACGGAAAAATATTAAAAGTTGGAAAACCAGCCGAAGTAATTGAATATTTTAAAGAAATTGAATCAAAATGAATTCGAAAAGGTGATTTAATAGATGGCGAAAGAAGAAGAAACTCAAGAATATCAATATATAGAATTAGAGGGAGAATGGTGGTTAGAAGAAGATTGGATTTTTCCTCCAGAAGAAGAAGGGCAAGAACCCTCTACATATCAATTAATTCATGATTTCATTATTAATAAAGTAGTCCCATCAGCCGAATGTGTTGAATTATCTTCACATTTTTTGCCACGTATAATAGTGATTGAGGCGGAACATCCTAAACGAGGAAATGAATATGCTAGAATTATTTTATCCCCTACGGATGTGCGTGAAGGACGTCCAGATGTCGAGCCAGATCTTGTAGTCCATATAAAGTATTATGACTTGGTTCGAGTTCTTCGTGGAGATCTAGATATCATGGTGCCACTTTTTCATGGAGAAGGGTGGCTAATTGGAAATATTGTAACCGGGTTTGATTTGAAAGATTTATTGGATGTGGCTAATGGGCGTGAATTGACACCTAGAGCAAAGGCTTGGCCAATTGGACATCCTTAAGGAGAGCTTGTATGATGTTTAAAGAAATCAAAAATAATTTTTTGAAAATAGAAAAAGTTCATGATTATAGAAAAATGGATTAGAGGCGAGAAATGGATTATGAAAGATATGGTTGATATTTATACAGATGAAGGAGATGTGTATAAAAATATTCCAGTACAAGCGTTTTCGCCATTATATAATCCTTATATTACGAAGATAATTCGATTTATAAAGAGAACCGCTTTTGTGTCGCTTGAACAATTGCAACAAAACTATCAGCGAGGGCGTTACGGAGAAATGACGGCTTTGCGTAAAGATGAAATTCAGATGGAACAATATATTCGAAAATGGAATATTCTTAAAGCGGCACCTGAGATTGCAGCTAGAATGCAAGAAATTATAGCATTGAATCCCAAATTAAATGATGGTGACGGCGCTGCAGAAGTAAAGTTACTTATGGATGGAAAATTATTAATGGTGACCTTACCCGATCGGCGTATCGACCTTGCGGCATCTAGCGCACCACTTTTTACCATAACAGGCGTCGCCCTTGCCCAGGCAATTACTGAAATTTTTGATGTTCATATTGAGAAAGATCCAGATGGTTGTACTCTTATTAAAACAGGAATTTTTGGGCGCTTCCCACAAACTCGCGAATTTGGTTCAAATTGCCCTATATTTGCCTTCATGCGCCCTCCACAGATGGAAGAAGGTATCGGGAGTCTTTTTCGATCTATGATGATAAATCATGTAGTGGCCCTTGCCAAATATAGAACCTTTGATGCAGTAGCGTTAGCGACTATTCTTGAACAAGCCGGGCAATTTGAAATGGGAAATGCCTTAGGATGGTTTGAACGATATCACTTACTTGGTATGGTTTACCAAGGATTCAATGCGAATAATTTAGTTATGGATTTAATCCAAGAGAACGCGGAAGGAACTGTAGGCGATGTAGTCCATAGTGTTATAAAACGAGCTATTAAAGATGGATTACTCTATTTAAAAAGCGATAAATATCCAATTGTCCAACCTTCTGGATATCGTATGTATTCTACAAGAGATTATCCTTTATGGAATGCCTATAGCGTTGCAGGAGCTTTAGCAGCAGCGATTGTGAACATTGGCGCGTCTCGGGCATGCCAAGGGGTCAGTGCAGCCCTCTCAATATATAGTGACCTGCTTTCTATTGCATCTGGGGGATTACCAGATCCGGATGCAGGACGATTAATGGGTACCGCTTTAGGGTTTTCATTTTATACACATTCAATTTATGGTGGTGCAGGTCCAGGAGCTTTTACGATGGATCATGTAATTACAAGACATACTAGTGGATTTCTAACACCGTGTGTGGCTGCTGCAATGTGTTTGGATGCAGGTACTCAAATTTTTGCCCCTAAAGTTACTTCTGGAAACTATTTAAAACTTCGGAAGGAATTACCCTTATTCGCAGAACCACATAGAAAAGCCGCGGAGGCTGCCCTAAGTATTAAGGATAAATTCTGAGGGATATAAAAATGGTTGAAGAATTCGATGAGTTTGAAGAAGAATTAGACCTTTCCAAATTAAAACGGAAAAAAAAGAAGGAAGTTGTCAAAGAAGAAGAGATTATTACTAAAACAATTTATGAAAAGCAATATTATCCAGGGATGGGGAAAGTTTCTGAGCGGCGCCGCAAGATTCTAAATCCTGAAAAACGGCTACTGAAGTTACGTGATTTGCCCGATGATGCAATTGTATTATTATTAGGCCATCGGCTCCCTGGGAGTCTTTATCGAAGCATACATCCACCGCTCGATGAATTAATAGAAGAATATGATCCTATAAAAAATATCGTAAAACCTACTTCCGGAGCTCGAGCTGGAGATCGGATCCGATTTGTGCAATTTACAGATAGTTTCTGGAGACCTCCATTTGCACCATGGTTAAGAGCTCGAATGTATTTCACTCGTTTTCGAGGTGTTGATACGGTAATTTATTCCGGACGCGAAATTATGGAATTGCGAGAACGGGATCTCGAAACAGCTACAAAGATGTTGATGGAAACGGAACTTTTTGACCCTGCTCGTACCGCAATTCGAGGTATAACAGTCCATGGGAGTAGTTTGCGATTAGATGAAGATGGATTAATGTTTGATGCAAGACGACGATATGTTTTAAACAAGGAAACAAATGAGGTAGTATACATCAAAAATATGCACGCTCAAATCTTGGATAAACCTATCTCGGTTGGACGGCCATTCACCGAAGATGAATTAAGAGAATTTGATGTCACATATCGATGGGATACAGAAATGTATAAATCGCGGACTGAGATTTTGATGATAATTAATAGAATTCAAAAAGGTCGGGCAATAGCGGGTTGGAATCCAGAAGCTGCTACAGATATTTAATACAAATTAATTATTATTCTTAAAAAGAATGAGAAAAATAAGGATTAAAATTATTCCCCAGAGACTCTCTTTTGATACCCTTCTTTACCTACAGGACAAACTGCCATACAGATGTTACATTGAGGAAAATCGCCTAA
>SUPS01000022.1:0-13299 GCA_005191415.1 Candidatus Helarchaeota ASGARD archaeon Hel_GB_A | reverse complement strand
TTTAATTGCCATTTTTTTAATTTGTTCCGTCAAATCCAAATCGAATTCACTCATCTAACATCACCAGAATTTTTTCAATAGTTAACTAACCCATTTAAAATCCATGATCGAAAACATTAAATCCTGTTTCAGAACCTATAGAAAAAAGTTTGAATTTCTTGTTTTTTGGCGTGACAATATCTAATTCAAGGACTGGAAATATGTAAATTGGTAGAAGAGGCTTATCTGTTTCACTTTTTTGCAGCTTTTCAAAAGTCTTTTTGGCAACGCTCATCATTTTTTTAGCATTTGAATCTAACTCGTAGCCTAGTAGAGCTTGAACGTCTTTTTCGTTGAGTTTTTTAGGATCGCGTATTGTAATGCCTTCTACCTGATTAATGGTGTTAGACAACCGATAACCTAATCCTTCCCCATCTGACCGGAAAAATAAATGGGGTACTATTGCAGATGTTTGTTTAAAAGGTACAAGACCTAAAGCATAGGTATAAAAATGCCCATATCCCTTGCATTTATTACATCTATAGCGAGCATTCGCTTTACAATCGGGACATGTAACTTTTCCAGTCCCACCACAGTTTTTACATTCTAATTTTCCAATTCCGAAACATTCGGGGCAATTATATTTCATTCTTTTCTGAATTTTTTTACCATCTTTTAAGATTTCAATTTTTAATTCTAAGGACCCTAAGCCATCACACTTTTTGCATTTCACAGATCCTTGCCCTTTGCATTTTTTACAAGTGATTAAGCGTTCTCCTTTACATCTTTTACAATTAATATAACCAGTACCATTACATTTTTCACAATTAATTGGTTTAAGTGTATCATAAAGCGGGACTTTTGTTTTATCTTTCCATTTTTCACTATCTACAGGTGCTGTAAACTCATAAAATTTTGTTTTTGATACACCTTTAATATCGGTCTTGACTTGCTCAGCCACTGAAGGCTTTTCTAATGCTTTTTTCTCTGATTGAAAATAAAACGCCGTGAATTTTTCAACATTTTTCACGCATTCACCAGCAGAAATATTGCCTTTTTCGAAAGGAACATTTTTTTGCTTAAATCTTTTTTCTAACTCTTTAGCAGGAGTTTTATTAATCCATTTTTCAAAAACATTATCAGAATTTGGGGCTTTTATAGGCATTATAAATCGCATCCTTACTAATTAACAAAATTAATTAATTCATTATATCCGTGACTATCTAAATATAAGTTTTGAGTTCTTTTTTATGTAATTAAAAATTCATTACGATTCTATTTTTATTCTATTTCAAGACGGCGGCGACATTCAAGGCAGGCAAAATCAGATTCAAATAGGTCATCTTTATATGCAAAAGGACGAGCTCGGCAACCTCGACAAGTATAAAATTTACAATCTCGACAAGGGCCTTTAATATTTTTACGATCCCGTAAAGCATTTAATAATGGATGTTTTTCCCAAATATCGGCAAATTTTTCAGTTCTTAAATTTCCTATTGGCATCGGAATTAAGGTACAAGGCCATACATTGCCTTCAGGATCAATGCAAGAATAGCTAGTGGCAATAGTACATGCACCAATAAAGGGTGCGAATCTATAGAAAAGATCCCAAAATTTTTGTTCATAATGAGGGTGAAGATTAATGCGTCTGGTTATACTAGAGACGGTTTGCATAGAAACTGGAATTACTTTTCGGCCATTTTCTACATGAGTTTGATATGCAATCCTTGCATAATAGGGAGCCCCTCCAGAAAAACACTCGACTCCAACACCTGTGTTAGAAACGCGCACTAATTCTTTATAAAAATAACGTAGAACATCTTCCCGTTCTTCAGGCGTAACGTCCAGATCTACACTATTCTTCCCACGCCCTACAGGGACAAAATGATTTAATAAAACACCATCTAGATTTAGTTCCTTTGCAAATTCGACAATATCAGGTATTTCATTTACATTATATTTTGAGAGAGTGATTGCAATGCCTGTTTCGATTCCTACAGCTTTGCAATGTTTGATACCATTTACGGTACGGTCAAAAATACCAGATTTTCCCCGCATTTTATCATGAGTTTCCCCAAGGCCATCTAAACTTATAGAAACACGTGATAAGCCTGTTTCTTTTAATTTTTTAGCCACCTTTTCAGTAATTAAAGTTCCATTTGTGGAAAGGTTTGCGAACATACCTAATTTTCTCGTAAAACGTAGGATTTTATAGATGTCCTTATGCATGAGAGGCTCTCCACCTCCGAATAGCATACCAATTACACCATAGTCGGCTAATTGATAGATGATTGAGAGAATTTCTTGCGTTGTTAGTTCAGTTGGTAGTTTAGAAGTATTCGCATCTTGGTAGCAATGAGGACATTTCAGGTTACATAGATTTGTTAAATTGAAAGTAACTGCTAATGGAGCACCAAAAACAATAGGCATACGAAGACCAAACTTTCCAATACCACTTACTGCATTTTGTAATAATTTACGGACATAAGAATCACTAAGGATTTCACGCATTCCACCCGGCTCATCTGTAACATCAAAATATTGCGTTAGAGCAAAATTAACAATTGGTCCAAAAAGAGCCTGTTCAACGCGACATTTATTACATAGATCAGAAGCAAGCTTCTTCTTGGTAAAACTGTCAATAAGCACATCGATAAATAAATTCTTGCAAATGGGACATTTTCGAGTAACTTGCCGAAGAGCCCATCGGGGAATTTTGTCGAGTATCACCTTAATCACATATTTGTGATATTTAGTAGTTTTAAAGTTTTTCTACATAAAGAGAAATGTGAATTTAAAATTTATGTTCAATAAATTACATTTTGTAATGAAATAAATTAATTAAAGCCGCAACATTCGGCTCTGATCTAAATAATTAATTCTCTTGCAATCCGAACATATCCATTGTAGAGACATAATAGACCAAAAAGAATCAGAAGAGGGGGAAGGAATTCAACAGAATAACCAGTTAAATTACTAAAACCTTCTTCCAACCATAGAAAATTTAGGAGGATAAGTTTATAGTTGGTTGCTTCACCCGCGAAAATCAAGAAATAACCGAGCCCTATATAAAGAAATTGTTTTCTAATAAGCCCTTCTGAAATATAAGCTTGATATAAGAACAATCCGGGAATAATAGCAACAACCAATGCAATAAAATAATAGGGAATGGAAAGCATTTCAATGCCCACAATTAAGGTTAAAATTGCCATAGCAAGCGGTACTAAAGCGACTAGTCCCTTCGATTTTAAATTAGCACTCCGTTCAATTCCAATTGAAAGGAAGACTAACGCAACAAACCCAATAAAATAAATGTATAAAGCACCTATTTCATGGTAAAAGGTAGGATTCTTCTCTAACCATATTACTTCACTAACGCTGCCCAACATCATACAAAAAAAGAAGATCGCCGTGCAAATTTCTAAAGTGATAGGTTGATCATCATCATATTTTTTTACGGCGCGTCGTATGAATAAAATCTGGAAAAAGAAGTAAAATCCTATCTTAATGATTTTAAAGGTGAGTGCTAAAGTTGCTGTAGATTGACCTTGCATGATTCAAAAATTTGTATAACTTCTTATAAAAAATTTGGGTTAGAAAAAAAAATTATTATACAAAGAATTTAGATACGTCTTCGATTATCGAAGGAATTCTAGCATAGTAAGGTGAAGAAATGGGTTTTTCGCGAGTATTACTCATTAAAGGAAATTATAAGACAGTAGGATATGATTTCTATGATGCAGCCTTTCCGTCTCTAGCATTAGAATATCTTGCAGCGTATATAGAGGAGCTACCAGGTGTTACCATAAAAATTCTTGATGCCAAAGCGGAAAATTTGACACTTAAACAAGTAGAAAAGCGAATTCAAGAATTTCAACCCGATTTAATCGGATTAACAGTCCCTGTGACAAGTGCTATAGTTTCAGTTATGAGACTCGCTAAGATTGCAAAAAAATATGCAACAGTTGTTTTGGGAGGATGGCACCCCACATTGGCTGTGGAGGATACTTTAGAGAAAGGAGCAGATATTGTTGTTCGTGGTGAAGGCGAACTAACATTCCAAGAACTAGTAAAGAAAGGGAGTCCAGTGGGAGTAGCAGGACTTTCTTATAAAGAAAATGGGAGTATTATTCATAATCCTGATAGACCTTTTATTAAAAATCTTGATGATTTGAAATTTCCCGCGCGCCATTTAAGACCCAAAAATGGAAAATATGGAATATTTCATCTAAATATTGACGCAATTGAGACATCTCGTGGATGTATGAACCGATGTAAATTCTGTTCAACACATATTGTTTATCGCGGAAAATGGCGTTTTCGCTCTGTTTCCAATATAATGAAAGAACTAATTGAAATTGGAAAAAACAAAGAAATAACGGACGTATTTTTTATTGATGATAATATTCTTGTGGATATGAAACGAATGAAACGACTTTCTATTGAAATCATAAAGGCTAAAGCTCGCGGAAAACTCCCAGAAAAGCTCAGGTTTTTCTTTCAAGGGCGATTAGATTTAATGGCAAAACACCCAGATGTTGTTAAATTGATGTCACAGGCAGGTTTTTGGCTCGTTTTAGTGGGTATTGAAGCTGTTACGGAGAAAGGGTTAAAAGATGTCAATAAAGGAGCTACTCTTGAACAAATGAAACAAGGGATAAAAGTCCTACACGATAATGATATTGTCATCCTAGGAAATACAATCATTGGAGCCAATTTAGATGCAACAATTGAAGACGAGTTATTTACCATCCGTTATGTTGCTAAAAATTTGGACTTAGATTTCGCCAGTTTTACCATTTTAACGCCATTTCCAGGGACCGTTCTGTGTAAAGAGCTAGAACAGAAGGGTTTAATCTTAACTAAAGATTATAGCAAATATAATTGGTTAAATCCTGTAATTCGTACGAATAAATTATCACCAATAACTTTAAAACGCTTATTATTTCGAGGATTTTATGCTGTAAATTACTATGGAAGGGGAAAACTTGGAATTTTAAAGCGTGTAATTAGAAAACGCGGACTTCGGTTCTTAATGAATCTAAATCGGATATGGACTGGCTGGAATAGTTATCAATCTTGGAAAAATATTGTGAAAATGGAAGTTTTTGGGACGACAAAAGCAATGAAATCAGTCTTAAATAATCCTATATTAGAATAATTACTTTTTTTTAGCCCCAGCCAAATCTTTTAGAGATTTCTACTAGAAGCATTTTTAATGCTTCTTGAGATCCCCAGCCCTCTAATGCGGATGCATTCACAAATGGGTATTTTTCAAAAGTACTATCATAAAAGGCAATAGTTTTTTTAATAAAACCCGCTTTTCCCTTTTCTGTTTTTATAAGGTCTTGTTTATTACAGATAAAAATTATCGGAATATTTTCTAACTCTTTGCCAAGGAATGTTTTTAATTCTTCAAAAGCATTAATTATTTTCTGAATATTTGCAAAATCTAAGTGTAATTGAAGAAGTGCACTATCTATAAAGAATAAAATACCTTGTACGCCAGTTGCAGTGGCTTGGCGTAAAGGATAGAAAATTTCTTGTCCGCAAGTATCAAATAAATTCACTATAATATCATTAGACCCTGGAGAATAATCCGGATCATCATGTAAAATGAAATTCATGGTTTTGAAATTAGGTGTAACAACTAAAATTCCGAAATTTGTATACATAGAAGTGGGAACCATTTCACCCATTGCCAAATTCCATGCTTCTTGCTCTTCTTTTGTTGGCATTCGTTTTTGTTCTCCGAGAAGATGCGCATTTTTTACTAACAATTTTAAAGATGTGGTTTTACCCGCACCGCTCAACCCTGATAACATT
This sequence comes from Candidatus Helarchaeota ASGARD archaeon Hel_GB_A, assembly GCA_005191415.1. Lineage (GTDB taxonomy): Archaea > Asgardarchaeota > Lokiarchaeia > Helarchaeales > HEL-GB-A > HEL-GB-A. Next base: position 7,494 of record SUPS01000022.1, on the reverse strand, counting down.
ACTTTTATCGAATATGTCATTTTGTGCCTCCATTTAGAGAAGTGATGAATCATGGATGTTTATTTATTTTGTCCCCGCTTATACATAGAAAAGGGCGTATTTACTGCATAATTATCTATTCTATTTTGCAAGAATTAGGTCAATTAACCTCCAATTCTTCTTGGTAATTGTTTAATCTTACGATTTATAAATGTTCAAGGTATTTTAAAAAAATATCCTTTTTCCTTTTCCAAAAAAAATCCATGAAGAAAATAATTAGATTTTTATTGGAAGATTAACACGAGATAATAAGAGAATATTATGGGAATAGAAAAAACTAGATTTTTATTGATAGATTAAGATTGATTTATAAGAAAAAATTGTGAGCATCGAATGACAAAATTTACCTTCAAGCTTGTACTTTTAGGAGATATGGCAGTAGGTAAGACATCCTTGGTGCTTCGGTACATTAATAATACGTTTAGTGAGCAGTACATATCCACAATTGGTGCAGATTTTCTGTTAAAAGATTTGGAGTTATTTGGGGCACCTATTCGGCTTATGATTTGGGATCTAGGAGGGCAAGAGCAGTGGGATCACGTCCGTGGTAGGTATATGCAGGGTTCGGATGGGTGTATTTTAGTTTTTGATGTTAATCGTAAATTTAATCTTGAACATTATATATTTCGTTGGCTAGATGAAATTAGGGATTTTATCGGTGAAAATACGCCGCTTATAATCGTTGGTAATAAGATAGATTTGGAGCCACAAATAGATCTCAGAAGGGCGGCTTATTTTATTAAGAACTTGAAATATCCCTATGTAGAGACAAGTGCGAAGACAGGTGCTCATGTTGAAGCAATGTTTAAGAGAATAACTGCGGATATTGTAAAGCGAAAAGCAGAATTTATTAAAAAAGCAAAAGAAATGGAAGAAACAGATATCTCTGAGATATTTAACAAGATAAGGGAGAGCCATTAGATGATTCATCATGTATGGCTTATCAATAGAGCAGGTATTTGTCTTTTAGATAGAAATTATACAGGATTAGAAGTTAATAAACAATTATTCACTGGATTTTTAACTGCTTTAAGTTACTTGGCTAATCAATTTAATCGGAAATTAGATTCTTTAAATATGGGAGGAGATATGACAATTTATTATGAACTTGAAGATAATTTAATCATTGCAATGGCCGTAGATCGGGATGATGATGAGAAGGAAATACGTCGAAAGATTCAAAACATAAAAGACGAATTTAAACTGAAGTACGCAAGTTATTTGGAAAATTGGGATGGTAATATAGGTTTATTTGATCCTTTTCTTAAGGATATTGATCGTATTTTAATGTTAGATTGGAATTTTGAGTATAATATGAAAATAAAATCAGGAAAAGCAACTTTAGATTATCCTAAGAAGACAAAAGTTCATCTGAGCCAGCGTGGAATGGATCTATTCGAAGCAATACGTGCAAAAACAGTAAAATCTAAGGATTAATTTTATTGCTCTACTTTTTTATACATATTTTTGGATATTCGAACAATTTTTCCTGTAATATGAAACTGTTTTAAAATATTTCGTGCATCTCTTTTATCGTCTTCGTCCATTCCCAAGAGTTCCATTAATTGAAATATGGAAAATTCAGTATTCAATCCATCTTTTATTTTGTCCCATAAACCCATTAAGTATCACCTGTGGTATTACTTTAATTGGAAAAATAGTTTATTAATTTTCGTATCTGAAATCAAAGAAAGAAAAAATAAAAATCTTCATGCAGTAGGTATTCTATACTTACTAATGAATAATTCTAGGATTCATTTTAAAAAATAGAATATTTTTAGGAAACGACTAAGTGGATTGTGCGGATCAATGGGAAAGGAACTCATTGTTGTAATAGATGTAGGAACGACTGGATTACGTACAATGATTTTTGATTCAAAAGGAAATGAAATAGGGCGCGAATATCAAGAATATAAGAGCTATTTTCCAAAACCAGCGTGGGTAGAGCAAAATGCAAATGATTGGTGGCAAGCTGTATGTTCGACTGCAAAAAAAGTTCTTAAAAAAACACAAATTAAATCGTCAGATATTGTTGGCATATCCGTAACTAATCAACGTGAAACCATTGTACCTGTAGATGAGAATGGTGAACCCTTAAGAAAGGCTTTAATTTGGCAAGATCGGAGAACAATTCCTGAGTGTGAGTACATAAAGAAAATTATAGGGAATGATGAGATTTATCAAATTACCGGGTTAACAATCGATCCCTATTTTTCAGCATCTAAAATTCTCTATATAAAAAATCATGAACCACAAATTTTTGAACGAACCTATAAATTCTTACTGGTTCATGATTTTATAGAAATGAAACTTAGTAATAGATTTATTACAGATTGGTCTAATGCATCAAGAACTATGCTTTTTGACATTGAATCTCATAATTGGAGTCCAAAGATATGTGACCAATTAGAAATTCCAACAGAAAAAATGCCAGAACCGCACCCTTCAGGAGAAATTATAGGGGAATTGACAGAATCTGCAGCTGAATCGACGGGTTTTCCAGAAGGCACTCCAATCATTAGTGGGGCTGGGGATCAACAAGCGGGCGCTATGGGGTTAGGAGTTGTTAGTCCAGGTAGATTATCTTGTACAACAGGAACTGGTACTTTTTTATTAGCGTTTCTAGATAAACCACTTCGTGACACAAAAAAGCGAGCTTTATGTAGTTGTCATGGCATCCCTGGAACTTGGGTTATGGAGGCATCGATGTTTACTACAGGCTCAGTCTATCGATGGTTTAGAGATCAAATGAGCCATTATGAAAAAGAAAAAGCAAAACAGCAAAAAAGAGATCCTTATGAATTATTAAACGAACAAGCTGCCAAAGCACCCGTGGGTTCGAATGGAATTATCATTATTCCACATTTTGCGGGCGCTGGAGCCCCACATTGGAATCCCTATAGTCGTGGAATTATTGCGGGCTTGGCATTAGGACATACACGAAATGATTTCATCCGAGCAATCATGGAAAGTATTTGTCTTGAAATTAGGAAAAATATTGAAATTATGCATGATTTAAAAATACCAACGAACGAGGTACGAAGTACAGGAGGAATGACCCGTAGTAATACTTTTAATCAAATCCAAGCTGATGTCTATGGAGTTCCAGTCTTGTTGAGTAGTACAGAAGAAGCCACTGCCTTGGGTACTGCTATGTTGGTCTTGAAAGCAGTAAAAATATATAATTCATATGAAGAAATCGCTGAAAATATTGTTAAAATAAGCCAAGTAATAAAACCTAATCCAGAAAATCATAAGAAATATACAAAAATCTTAACAGTTTCAAAAAAAATCTATGAACTACTTCAAACCCATAATATATATCGAGAACTCAGTGAATTATAGAAAGCAATCACAATTTTTCAATTTTTTTAATGTACATTAAAGGAAAATCCAATTCCTTAATATATTTCATTTCTAAATATATTCTACTATTTCCATATTTGGAAATAACTTCTATTTCGAGTAGTTCTCCTGTGAGAATGGAATAATCATATGGATGGCTATGAGGGCGGACAGTTTCTTCATTTATCTTGACATTGATTTTTTCTATAAAGGGTTGAATTGACATAGTCTTTTCAATCGTCTCTTTTACCAGTGATATGATTGATTTTTTAATAGGAATTCCACTAAATTGGTGAAATATTGCCCCTAAGGTTATTGCGCCCTCGAAAATAGCTCGATCTCTGTCTGTTACTTCTTTCGCAAAATATCGCTTTGCTATGTTTTCAATTTTTTCCATCGTCTCACACTCGTCTTAGGAAAAAAATTAATCCTTTACAAGTAGTTTTATGGTTGAAATATTAAAAATCAATAGAAGGTGCTATAAAATTAATCTTTTATCAAAATTAAATTTGAAACCGAATTATATCTACGAGACGATTCTAACTACCTACACCGAAGATAATATCCCTAACGCTGCACCAATGGGAATTATTATAATTGACAACCAGACAGTAATAATTTCACCGTTTCTATCAACTCAAACTTATAAAAATATTGAAAAACATCGATGCGCCGTGATTAATTTCACTTACGATTTGGAAATTTTTTTTCAGAGTACTTTTAATCCACATAGGCCAAAATTACCGTTCCAATTCTTTGAAAAAGCTACCAAAATTAATGCACCTCGGTTAAAAAAAGCCATTGCATGGATAGAAGTTAAAGTACGGGATATTCAAAGAAATGAAATTCGAGCACGAATTATTGGAGAAATAGTAGAATGGGACATTGGCACGATCCCATTTCAGCCCATCAATCGTGGATTTAACTTGGTACTCGAATCAATAGTCCATACTACACGTATTATAGAATTCGAGAATGATTTAGAAAAGGTTAAACCCCTTGTAAATTTAATAAAACAATATCAACGTTTAATTAAAAAAGTAGCACCTAGCGGTAAATTAGTCGAAATTATTAAGCAAATCCAGAAAATAATTGAAGAAAAAGGATTATGGAATTAAATTCCAGAATATTTATGGGATTAACCTCGTATAAAGGGCCTTTAAAATTTTAATAATATTTTCTTATATCATGTAACTTTTATTTAAATGGATATAATCACAGATTGTATATTAAAATCAATTATAGAATGATGAGGAGTAAAATGTAAATGGATATAATCACAGATTGTATATTAAAATCAAATATAGAAGGATGAGGAGTAAAATGGCGGATTTAGAAGGATTATCAAGGGCGTTACTCGCCAGGCAATTGCCGAAAGAGAAGATTATTCAAGTCCTTATCAATGAATATCTTTTTTATAAAAATATCACACGAATTGAAGCAGAACGTTTAGCAAATGCAGTTTTTCAAGAAATTCAAAATAGTAATACACCTGTAAAAGATTCTCTAATTAAGGAATTACTAGAATACCCAAAGGCTAATATTACAATAGGGAAACAAGGAGTTGGTTGTAGGGGATGGGGAGATTTTTTTGTGCATAAATTAATTGCAGAACTGGCAGAGACAGAGACAATACCAGTACTTTCACCACAGTCACTAGATGATGCAGGAGCTGTTTTCTATCAAGGAGAGCAAGGGCAAGAAGGATGTTATATAGTATCGAAAATGGAGGGAATGCATAGTCGTTTAAGTGATTATCCATTTCTTGCAGGATTTCATGTCACAAGGGCAGCTTTACGAGATTTGTATGTTAAGGGGGCAAAACCAATTTCAATCATGATTGATATTCACCTAGGTGATGATGCAGATATAGGAAAATTATTTGATTTCATGGGAGGCGTTGCTACTGTTGCGGAATTAACCAATACGCCAATAACTGCGGGAAGTACTTTACGAATCGGTGGTGATATGGTAATTGGAACGCGGATTACTGGAGGAATTGCAGCTATTGGATTAGCAAAAAGATTATTAAAACGCCGAGATATTCGTGTTGGGGATGTGATTCTAATGACAGAAGGCGCAGGTGGGGGTACTATTGCAACAACAGCAATTTATGGAGCTATGCAGGATGTTATTAAAGAAACTTTAAATATCAAATTTATTCAAGCATGTGAAATTCTATTCAACAGCGATATATTTTCCGAAATTCATTGTATGTGTGATGTAACGAATGGGGGATTAAGGGGAGATTTGCACGAAGTTGCCTATGAAGCGAAAGTAGGCATTACGGTTTTTGAAGAAAAAATCAAACCTTTAGTGAATGAAAAAGTGTTTGAGATGTTAAAAAGACGTAGAATTGATTATTTAGGAGTTTCTTTAGATGCACTTCTCATTTTTTGTCCGCCTACTATTTCTGCACATATACTCAAAGAAATTCGAGCTCATGGAATTAAAATTGAAGAAATTGGAGAAGTTAATGAACATATCAATGAAATTAAGATGATGATGGATAGTGGGGAAGAACGATTATTTCCTCGCTTCCGTGAAAGTGCTTATACTCCATTAAAACAAGCAATCGGTGAAGAAATTGAAGAAAATGCAAAGCAAATGATGGCAAAGAAAATTGAACAATGTGCAAACCAGTCCTTACAAAAGCGGAAAAAATTTGTTGAGTTGATAAGAAATAGTTGCTAAAAATAGCAATCTTAAATCATTTTAATCTCTCTTTTGCAATTGGGGCAAAATCCTTTAATTTTAATCCATTCGATTAAATGAGTGCGGTGAGCGGGAGAACTGCAGTGAGGACAATAAATAATCTCATCTTTAGATGGAGAAATAATTAAATTACATACCATACAACGTACTCCAGCAACTTTTTTGATAACTTTTTGTTCAGGAGAAACGCGAGGGGCAAGAACTATAACTTTTGTAACAGGGTCAATTTCACCACTAATGAAGTTATCCGAAATTAAATCAACAAATAAATTTTCAAGTTTAGCTTCAGGCATACCTATTTTTTCGCTGATTATTTTAATTGGAACCTTATATCCGTAAGCAGGTTTTGCCATCTCATAATAACAATCTAATGCTTTGGTAATGTCTTTTTTTAGTTCTAAAAAATTAAAAATTTTGGTTTTAATTTCATTTAATCGATTCTGTAACTGCATATATTGAAGATTCCACTTCTTTTTCATCTCATCTATTGGAAAATCTTTATAGCGTGTAAATACGAGTTGAACATGATTTTCCCTATTTTTAAGTTCTTCAATTATTCTTTCTTTTTGGATATTTAATGTTTGGAGAAAAGTATGATTAGGCTGATTAAAATGGAGTTGAAGTTGATTCATTGCTTCATCTCGAAATGCATCGAGCAAAGCATTTAACGCATTGATAGTTTGATTAATGAACAAATCTATTTTTTTGAGTAATTGGGGAGTTCTTGCTTTATTATATTCGTTTTCAACGTTTAAAATGGATTTTTGGAGCTTTTTTTCAATTATATCTATTTCATACTTCCATTTATTAATTAACTCCTGTAATTGGGAAGATGATGTCTTATAAACCATTTCAAATTCTTTTTTTTGAATATCTAATTCTTTTTTTATTTTATTTTTTATAAATATTAGCTCTTTTTCAATATTTTCGAGTTTATTTCGCGTAATAAGAGATGAAATAGCAGAAAGCTTCATAGAAACATTTGAAAATAAAGTTGTCAAATTAGAAATTTTTGTTTTTATAATTTCAGTTTCTAATTTTGTTTTTATAACAAGAAGAGATTTTTGTAAATCATATTCTATTTCTTTTATTTTACATTCCCATTTTGAAATTAGTGCTCCTAATAGGGGAGATAATACCTCTGAAAGTTGAGTTATTTGTTGTTTTTGTCGGACAATTTCGTTATTAACTCGATGGTATGTTTTACTTAAGATTTTTTGAGCAGATATTAATTGTCTTTGTTTTAATAATTCTGATAATTGTGATATCTTTCGCTTAATATCCCTGTTAAGTGATTCTAGCGTCGATATATTATTATTGATAAGTTTTTTGGAATTTTGAACCCATTTATCGATAGCACCTTCAATATGTTTTTTTAACCGCTTTAACGATGAA
>SUPS01000243.1 GCA_005191415.1 Candidatus Helarchaeota ASGARD archaeon Hel_GB_A | reverse complement strand
CTAATATCTGCTTTAACAAACTCGATTTTATCTTTATGTTGCTCAATATTCTTTAAACTTCCCGCTGATAAATCGTCAATCACTGTCACTTGACAATTTTCCTCAACTAACTTGTCAACGACCCACGAACCGATGAAGCCAGCTCCACCCGTGACTACAACATTTTGGTAGTTCATACATATCTAGACGTATATTTATTATTTATATCATACGTTGTCCAAGGCACTATAAAAGCTTCTCGCCAAAAGCCTATTTAAACACATCGTAAAACTGGCTTATTCTCAATACCATGCGGTGCGAGGAAGCTCTTTTCACGCCTTGGACTTCCAAAAATACACCCCAGTTCTAAAAATAGGGGGGTTATTTCATATATTATGGAACTTACTCAATTTCTCAAAAATCATAAAAAAAGAAGAAAAAATGAAATATTAATGAATCGACTATTATAGTAATCTAAAGAAGGTATCGTAATTGTGTTCAAGTAAATCTAGGTGTTTAATTGCTAATTTACTGGACAATTTCTTTTGCGCTTCGTCCTTTCGTATATTTTCTATTAGATATTCGGGATAAAATACTTTAGCGGTAATATCTGTCACGAGAAATACCCATTCTTCATTTTTTTCGTCTTTGATAATTTTAACAATACCATTTTCCTGTAGTGAATTAAGGAGGGTTCTTACTTGTGTAGCATCATATTCGGAAATCTTAGGAAAAGACTTAAGCATATAGGGCTTTTCCCTTAATAAGGTTAAAAGTTCAATAACATCGGCTCTTTTTAAATTCTCGGCAATAATTAGATTATCTGTGTTACTTGTTTTATAATTTAAGAAGAATTTATCGGCTTCTTTAATATATTTCTCTGCAACCATTGGTGTTGGAAGGTTTTCTTTAGCTTTTTCAAGGATTTTAAGAGCTGGTCTTCGATATAATGTGAAATCTGCGATTAAAAATAGATACAATTCGTAGGCGATCCACTCTTCTTGAACAATTTCGGTTCGGACAAAAAGATCTAAAAGATCGTTAAAGGCGGTCTTAGTTGTTTTAGTTTTAATTAATAGATCTTCCAAGAGGGTTTCCAACTCTTTTCTGGATCGCGCTCTTTCTTGTAGAAGATTTAAAACGGCTCGCCCTATTTGATTGCTATAGATTTTTGCCAACATTTGTTCTCTGGTTAATTCTAATTCAACTTTAGATCTATGAAGAATAGCTATGGATCTCGAGCGACAGGTAACGGCATCTAAATAAATCGTAATTTGCACAAGGTTTTCTAGGAATTCTATGACACTAGTCAAATCCCTTTTGACAATTTCCTTTAAAACATTAGGTTCTACTTCGATCGCTTGTTCAATAGTATAGTTTTTTGCTGCAAGAATATCAATAATCTTTTCATCAAAATACAATCGTAGGATTAACTCTGCCTTTTTCTTGAATTCCATTAATTTATGGATTGGGAGTTTTACCTTTTCATATACAGTGAAGGGATCGGCTCTCATTAAATCTGTTAAAGTCACAATACCAGCTTTTTTGAGCCTATTTTCATATTTAACATCGATTCCATCAATGGCTATTACATTTAAGGTATCTAAAGTCACTTCTTTTTCAGGGGATTTTTTAAGTATTTCTTTCTTTTCTGCTTGCTTAGTAGATGAATTTTTTCCCTCTTCTTTATCAGTCTTTTTTAGGTCCTTCTTTTCTTGCTCGCTCTTTTCTTGGCTCTTTTTTTTCTGTTTGGTTGTTTTCTTTTTACTTCTAGGCACTTTTTTTGCCTCCCTTTACTATTTTTACAGGTTCATATTTTTGAAGCAATCGTTCTTTGAGAATTATTTCTCGGTGGATATCTCCAACTAATTCGGTGCGTTTGCTTACATCCAAAGGGCTCGTTTCCTTACCTACCGAGATATTTTTTCTTGTTTTTCGGATTATTCGAATTATCCTCGGGTATCTTAGGTAAAATTGATATGTTGCCCATGCTGCTAATAATCCCGCTATTATAGTCCCTAATAGAATAATTAACCACAGATAGTTAGGTCCTGGGGGTATTTCAGATTCATAGAACATAGTATAAGTTATTTTGAGGGTGACATTATCGAGAGAGATGGTTCTATTTGTACTCAATCTAAAATTATCTGCAAGATACACCTGAATTGAAACGGTAATATTAACATCCTTGGCAATTAGTGAAGTGACGTCAAATCCACCAGATTTCGCGGTTTGAAATGAGTTATTTAGAAGATTTAGTTTAATGGTCTCAGTATGAATATAGCCATTTATCAGAATTCTTATTTCAGAATTTGGTGAATCAGTAATCCAATCTTGATCGATTCTACACTTAAACTCAAGAATTGCAGAATCAATCTTGAGAGACCCATTTTCAGGGGGAGTAGGTAGTTTATTTCCTATTTGGTTCCATGCTATCGTGCTGAAACGATTTATCTTCTTTGTGTAAGAAAATGTTAAATTGAAAAATTTTATTCGAAGCGAAGTCCAAGTATCAAGCTCATAATCTGGATCGTTATCTTCACAATAAATGAAAATTCCGAGGGTGATGGTAAAATTGTAATGATCGCTTTCTAACACGGATGTTAAATAAAAAATTAAATCTTCTTCTGAAACGGTGATTAAATAGGTATCAGGCATAATACTAGTCTGAGCAACAGAATCTCCTGCTCCTAGATAAGTTGTTTTGTTATATGCCACTTCATATTCTCTTATGCCTTCGAGATCTGAGATTAATACGTAAAATCGTACGTAATCATAGACTTTCCCATTCAAATTTCCATCGGTTCCACCCGAATTAGTGTCACCAGGGCAATCAATATCTTGAAGGACAGATGCATTGACAATAGCACTTAATGTGGCTGAGGTGATTTCATAATCACTCATATTAACTGGCATGGTAATATTTCTTTTCCAATGTACACTGGGAGTTTGTCCAGTTTCTTGGAATGGTCCATCTTCATCCCATATATGAGATGCCCAACACCCTGCCGAATCAATGCCACATCCTTGATTGGGTAAGACTGGAAAAGCGGTATTGTTAAATTTTTTCCACTCAGAGCTGTTAGGAGGATTTGCAACTATCGATATACTTCCTTGCTCCCCTAATACACTACAGTTCGCCATCCCATTGCCTCCATTTGCGGCAATATCTGATAAGTCTCCATTTGTTGTTGAATACCATGGAGTAGCCGTTCCATCGAACGTTGTATTTTGTAGCCAGTCGATATTCTCATATTTTATCTGGGCGCTTTGTGAAATTTTCATAGTCACCAAAATATTTATGCTTAATAAAAGCATCATTGCGAATAAGACAAATCTATTCTTTTTCATCTTCATACCTCATTCATATTTGTCACAGTACTTTGAAAAAAGTGTCATAGTTACGTTCCAGTAAATCCAAATGCTTGAGAGCAAGTTCATTATTCAATTTATGTTGTGCTGTATCATAGCGTATATTTTCTATTAGATATTCAGGATAAAATTCTTTAGCGGTAATATCTGTTATTAGCATTACCCATTCTACTTTTTGTTCATCTTGTATGAATTTAACAATTCCCCTTTCTTGTAGATATTTAAGAAGGTTTTCTATTTCAGTAGCATCTTGCATAGGTCTTCTAGGGAATTTCTTTAGTGGATAAGATTTTTCTCTTAGAAGCAAAAGAACATCAATTATGTTAGCTTCCTTCAAGTCTTGAGCAATGAGTAAATTATCATCATCGTTTGGTTGATAGGTTGAAAAGAATTTATTGACCTCTTCTAAGAAAATTTTTGCAACTAAGGGGGTTGGTTGATTATCTATAGCAGCTTCAACGATTTTCTGAGCAGGCCTTCTAAAAATAGTAAAATCTGCAATTAGGAAAAGATATTTTTCATAATTAATCCATTCTTCTTGGGCAATTTCAGTCCTTACAAAGAGATCTAAAAGGTTATTAAAAGCAGTTTTAGTTGTTTTAGTTTGAATTAACATATCTTCCATTTCAATTTCCAATTCTTTTTTAGATCTGGCTCTTTCTTGTAAAAGCTTTAGAACGGCCCGTCCTATCTGGTTACTATAGATCTTAGCTAGCATTTGTTCTTTAGTTAATTCAGATTCCACTCTAGATCGGTGTAGAATTGTGATTGATTTTGTGCGACACGTAATAGCATCTAAATAGATTGTGATTTGTACAAGATTTTCTAAAAATTCTATAACGCTAGTCATATTTTTTTGAACAATTTTCTTCAAAACTTTGGGTTCCTCTTCAATTGCTTTTTCAATAGTATAGTTCTTTTCTGCGAGAATATCAACGATTTCTTCATCAAAATTCAAGTATAAAATCAGTTCCGCTTTCTTTTGGAATTCCATAAATTTGTGGATTGGAAGTTTGGTTTTTTCATAGATAGCAAAGGGATCCGCCCGTACTAAATCGGTTAAAGTCGTAATTCCTGCTTTTTTAAGCCTACTGGCATATTTTTCATCGATTCCATCAATAGCTACCACATTTAAGTTATCTAATGTCGGTTCGGCTTCAATTCTTTTTCTAATATCTTCAATAGTTTCTGTTGTTTCTTTTGAACTTGTTTTAGGCTTTACCTCTTCTTCATTTATCAAAGATTCTTTGGATTTTGTCTCACTTCCTTTTGCTGAAGACCTCGGTTTTACAACTTTCTTTTTAGCTTTTACCACTTTAACTACCTCCTTTTTCACCCTTTACTAGTTTCACAGGTTGATATTGCTGAAGTTTTCGTTTCACATGTGCAATTTGTGCATGATGAATATCCTTTACTAATGCATCTCTCTTATTAACATCCAATGGACTGGTTTCGTTACCTTTAATAATATCTTTCCTTGTTTTTCGGATTATTCGGATTATTTTCGGATACTTTAAGTAAAATTGATACGTAGCCCATCCTGCCAAAATTCCAGCTATTATTGCACCCAATAAAATAACTAACCACAAATAATTGGGTTTTGGAACCACCACAGATTCATAAAAGATGGTATAACTTATTTTAAGAGAAATATTGTCGAAAGATATTGTCCGGTTTATCCCTAAATTGAAATTATCGGCAAGATATATTTGAACCGAAACTGTGATATTAACCTCTTTAGCAATCAGTGAAGTAACGTCAAATCCACCAGATTTCGCTGTTTGAAATGTAGTATTTGCTCTACTCAATTTGATGGTTTCAGAATGCATACGATTGTTTATTAAAATTCTTATCTCAGAATTTGGTGAATCAATAACCCACTCCTGATCAATTTTGTAATTAAACTCGAGAATTGCCGAATCTATTTCAAGGGTACCATTCGTAGGTGGAGCTGGTAGTTTATTTCCTATTTGATTCCATGCTACCGATGTAAAACGATTTATTTTTTTCGCATAAGAAATTGTTAAATTGAATGATTTAATTCGGAGCATTGTCCAAGTATCTTTATCGTATATGCCATTATTATCTTCGCAATAAATGAAAATTCCAAGAGTGATGGTAAAATTACAAAAATCACCTTTTAGAACGGAGTTCAATGAGTATATCAGAACTTCCTCAGGCACTTGGACAAAATAAGTATCAGCCATTGAATGAGAAGACCCTTCAGTATTTCCTTGTCCTAAATATCGAGTTTGATTATAAGCGATCTCATACTTTTTTGTTCCTTCCAAATTTGAAATCATCACGTAAAATCGAACATAATCGAATACATCTTCCATCCAATTGCCCGAACTTGAACCACCTGGGTCTGAATCACCGGGAACATCTACATTCTGATCCCTACTTTGGAGGACCTAAGTTTCTTTGGTTCCGTAAAAATCAACCTAAAC
>SUPS01000242.1 GCA_005191415.1 Candidatus Helarchaeota ASGARD archaeon Hel_GB_A | reverse complement strand
CAATAATCTTCGACAATGATTATCGAAAAAATAAAAAAATGAGGAGAGGAGATAATATTTTCTATTGTTTAATGCGTTTTCATTCATCATTTTTCCCAAATTATGGAGAAAAGTTAGAGCTTTTGGAGTATTTTTAGCGAGGTGTGGATCTTTCTCATGAAATTTCCATAATTTTTCATTATTATCATTTCTAAATACCGTTTCAGTTTATTAGTTGATAAATTGCTAAAATTTCTTCAAACCTCTTAAGATGATATGTTAATTAAATTAATAATGGAGTTTTTAGTTAATTTAATATCTAAAAAAATTCAATCAGTTTAAAAGAGCTAACTAAGGTGAAAGAAGATTTATTTGACTAAAAAAGAAGAAGAGATTCTTACAGGAAGCCAAGGAGAGATATGTTCTAAGCTATTAAGGCTCTTAGTAAAATTAGGAGATTCATTTGGTGCGGATAAACTAATACAGATAAAATCAGCACATACAGTTTTGAATTTTGGTTTAAATTTTGTAAATGCCGCAGCTAAGATTCTGAATCAAGTGGCGAAGGCGGGATTGAAAGTCAAAGTCAGGACTTCCGCTGATCCGATAGTTGATATGACCTATAAGGACACGTTAGGAAATATATCGAAGTTATTTGTGTTGCAAGATCAATTAATTCGTGATTTGACAGACATTGGTGTGAAGAGTTTTACTTGTACGCCTTATTATACAGATAACTGCCCGAACTTTGGTGATCATTGTGCCTGGGCAGAATCTTCTGCAGTGATTTATCTCAATTCAGTAATTGGTGCGCGATCCAATCGTGAGGGAGGCGTTATTGATATTGCGAGTGCAGTATTAGGAAAAACGCCCAATTATGGTCTACATTTAAAAGAAAATAGAAAAGGCCAAATTCTTTTCAAAGTTCCTTTTAAGAATTGGGATACTTTCGATTTAACTACCATAGGATTGTATATTGGCGAGACAGCGGGAAGTAAAATACCGGTCATTCAAGGACTTGAAAAAATGTCAACGGATGATTTAAAGAATTTAGGGGCTGCATCTGCCGCCTCAGGAGCAGTTGCTCTAATTCATGTAGTAGGAAGGACACCAGAAGCAAATACTCTAGAAGAAGCGTTCCAGAACGATAAACCAGAAGAAATTATCGAAATAGAGAGAGCAATTTTAAAAGAAATTAAAGAAAAATATAGTACTGAATGGTCGAATCCCCCTAGGAATATAGGAATCGGCTGCCCACAGCTTAGTAAAGATGAGGTTATTACCATTCTAAAGAAATTAAAGGGAAAAACGATTCTTCCTGAAATAAATTTTTGGATTTGTTGTTGTGAAGAAGTAAGGAATGAAATCAAAAATTCGCCGTACTGGGAGATTGTAGAGCAGTCAGGGGCGAAGTTGGCGACATTATGTCCAATGCTCACACCTCTCCCGAGGCCTTATATAACAAACTCAGGAAAAACATGTTTCTATACAAGTGCAACGTATAGAAGTTTGGATGATTGTATTAGAATTGCCACAGGAGGGCTGAATCATGCCTAAAATTTTGAAAGGGCGCGGGCTGAGTGGAGGAATAGCAGAAGGCGAAGCTATTGTGACCAACCAACCGTTTAACATATCAGCTTCATTTGCAATGCCACTAATTCAATTTAGTAAAAAATGCCGAGTTTCAGATAGAACTCATGAACTTTTTAAAAAAGATGTGACAGGCAAAATACTCATCTTTCCTATTCCGATAGGAACTACTACCATGGGATTTGTCTTGTTGGAAACAATTATTCGAGGAATTGGACCTAAAGCAATAGTATGTGCACAAGGTGAACCACTTCTGAGTTCTGGAGCCCTGTGCGCAGAAATCTTTTTTGGAAAACCATTTCCGATTGTTGATCAGATAGATCTCCAAGAATTGCTCCAAATAAAGGAAGGTACTAATGTAAAAGTTAATAGCAATGAAGGAACTGTAGAAATTCAAGATTAAATCTTTTAAAAATTCTAATTAGGTATGGAGAGAAAAATTATGAAGATTCTTGGAATTAATTCGGAAAAATGTATCAATTGTGGGCAATGCATTGCAGATTGCCCTCAAAAACTCTACTCAGAGGTAGATGAAACAAATCAAATTATATTTGAAGATCCTTACAATATCTGCATTCTCTGTGGACATTGTTTGGCAATTTGTCCGACAAATGCAATAATTGCGGAAGAAATAGAGGACCTATATGAGTTTGAGGAAGCAAAGGATCCGAGTAAATTATTAAATTATGAGAATTTAATGAAATTACTTCGCGCAAGACGATCTATTCGACGCTTTCAGGATAAACCAATTCCCCGAGAACAAATCGAAATGATTCTCCAAGCTATGCGATATGCACCTAGCGCAAGCAATAAACAAAGTTGGAATTACATCGTCCTTACCAATCGAGAAAAAATCAAAATATTCGCGGATAAAGTCATGGAACTTTACTATCTTTTGAGAAAAGTCTTGAAATTAAAATTTTTATTACGGTTCTTTGTTCGAGGGGAAACTAGACGCCTTTTATTGGATCCAGGGACTAAAATTGCTATAGAAAGAACGATAGCAGACCATAAAGCAGGAAAGGATGTCATGTTTTACAATGCGCCGTGTGTAATTGTACTGCATTCGCTCCAATATGGGAACATGGCAGGTGCTGATGCAGGTATTGCACTGACTCATGGGATGTTAGCGGCACAATCACTTGGTATTGGGACTTGTTGGATTGGGCTGGCTCAAGAAGCCGTGTTTCGCAAGAAAAAATTAAGAAAATGGCTCGGCATCCCAAAAGGACGAAATTGTTTTGGAGTACTAGCATTGGGATTTCCCGATGTGAAGTATTATCGAGCTCCACCGAGAAATAAATTGCAAGTGCAGTGGATCGAATAATCAATTGGACCAAACATCCATTATCCGAAATTTTATAACGTATAATTACCATAAAAATTACTAAAAACTTGTAGAGGACTAAAAAGAATGAAAATATTAGTATTATATTCCTCATATATGGGAAATACTAAACAGCTTGCAGAGCAAATTGTAGAGCAGATTCCTGAGGCAGAAATCCAAGGAGTTGTTTTCGGTAGATGGCGGATATTTCCCCATCTAATTGGCATTCGAGGAGGAAACTATCCAATTCTTGATCTGACAGAGTATGATTTGATTTATGCAGGTGGACCTGTTTGGATGGAGCGACCTGCCCCTGGTTTTAGTAGGTTATTAAAGAATTTGGATTTGGAAGGAAAACAAATCAAATGCTTTTCACGTGCAGGTAGTGGTCATGCTAAATTGGTAACTGAAAAACTAGAGAAGTTGGCAAGTGAAAAGAAATTTGAATTAGTCAAATCGGTTATCATAAGCGGCAAAGATACATCCGAAACAGTTGAGGAGAAAATCAAGGATTTAATCGCATCTTAAAATAGAAAATAAATATAAGATTAATTTTTACCTTTTTTTGCTTCTTCTTCCCGAAGAACCCGCCGTAAGATTTTACCTACCGCACTTTTAGGGAGAGAGCCAACGAATTCGACAATACGTGGGTATTTATAGGCAGCCATATTTTCTTTCGCCCATTCAATGATTTCCTGTTCAGTGATTTTTCCTTTGTAATCTGGTTGAAGGATGATATATGCTTTAATATTTTCGCCTCTTTCAGGATCTTTGACACCAATTACAGTGCACTCGAGAACGGCAGGATGTTCATAGAGAATTTCTTCAATTTCCCGTGGATAGACGGAATGCCCTTTATATTTAATTAAATCTTTTTTCCGGTCAATCAGGAAAATGTAGCCTTCTTCGTCCAGACGCGCCAGATCACCTGTCCGTAACCATTTATAGCCGCCAGCTTCAAAAAATACCTTTTCTGTATCCTCAGGTCGATTATGGTATCCTAACATGACCTGAGGACCCGCGACCACCAGTTCTCCAATTTCACCAATCGGGAGAAATTCTAAATTATCATTTACCACACCTACTAAGGTACTGGCAATGGGATGTCCGCAGCTGCCTGGCTTTTTCTTTGCCCAAGGTGGAGCATTTGTAACCACAGGACTTGCTTCACTTAATCCGTAGCCTTCGCCCATTGCAAAGCCAGTTTTCTTTTCCCATTGTTTAGCTAGCTCTACTGGTAACGCACCTGCCCCCACATTTGCATATTTGAGACTGGAAAAATCTACATCTTTACTCAAAGGAGAATTTAGCAAGTTTATAAACATGGTAGTCACGCCTAACATAGTGTTTGGTTTATGTTTTTTGATAATCTCGATGATTTTACCGACATCGAATACCGCAAGAACATACGCCTTTGCACCGATGAGGGGCGATAAGGCTAATTCACAAGTTTGCCCATAAATGTGATACCATGGAAGTATTGAAATCGAAATTATGTCATCTTTTAGATAATTTTCTCGCATGTAATCTGAGATTTGTTTGATTTGATGAATATTAGCAACAATGTTATAATGTGATAGCAAAGCCCCCTTGGGAAGGCCCGTAGTTCCGCCAGTATATTGAATTACTGCCACATCTTCTTTAGGTTTAATTTCAACGGACGGTAAAGGTTTAGGCGTGGGATTTTGTTCCATAATCGTATTGTAATGAATTATGATGTCGGTTTCTGGCTTTTTTGGGACCTTTCCTTCCACATTAACGAGAATAACTTTCTTGAGGGGGAGGTCATCTTGAACTTTTTTATAATGGCGGAAAAATCGGTCTAACATAATGAGAAATTTTGCTCCAGAATCCTTAACTTGATATGCCATTTCTCGATGGACAAAGAGGGGACTAATTGCGGTAACAATTGCTCCAATAGAGAGAATCGCAAAATATGCAATACTAAAATAAGGACTATTTGGAAGCCATATAGCTACCACATCTCCTTTTTTCACACCTAATTGCAATAGACCATTTGCAAATCGTCGTGTCAAGCTATCTAAGTCATTGAAAGTAAATTCATGGTCATAATAAACCATTGCAATTTTTTCGCCATAATTTTTTGCCCCTTGTTCAAAAAGTTCCCTTAATGAAATTTCAGGTATCTCGATGTCTAATGTAATCCCAGGCGGAAGGTAATCCTTCCAATAACGTTCTTTAATATAATCCGGAATATCCATTTAATCACCATTTTGTATAATTACAGCTTTCATTTAGATTTAAGAATAGATGACCTTTTAAATCTTTTAGAAGTTTTTCAACAGCTACAATATTTTATTTTTCAATTCCAAAATTTATAAAACGATTGGATTTATCTTGTAACAGCATTTTAAGGAAAAACGATTAATTTTTAAAATGATCTTCTTGTATGATTATTCATTTTGAATTATAAAATTGCAAATTTAATGGAAGATGATACCTCCTGTAATATTGAATGCTTGCCCAGTGATGTAATCGCTTTTAGAAGAAGCGAGAAATATTGCGAGATGTCTATCCTTTCAAAATATTCATAAGATTTTTCGACCATGCTAATAACATCCTTCTGATTAGAAATATCAGTTTTCAGTCCAAGTGCCTGCTGTCCTATTTGTTTAATCGCTTTTACTGTTTCTTCGGCTTTTACTGAATCAATATCGGCAATAATAATTTTAGCACCTTCCTTAGCAAACTCAATTGCCATAGCACGCCCAATACCGCTTCCAGCACCCGTAATCAAAGCAATTCGATCTTTCAGACGGGATGATTTTATTTTACTCACCATAAACTACGCCCGAAGTTATAAATATCAAAAGAATTTAGCAGAAAACTTCATTTAAATTTGTCATGGGACATATCTAACAATAAAACTAGGAGTGAGTTGAATG
>SUPS01000241.1 GCA_005191415.1 Candidatus Helarchaeota ASGARD archaeon Hel_GB_A | reverse complement strand
CTTCAAAAGATATTTCAAAAGAATTCGAGACTTTTCTTGAACGTTATTTTAAAATAGTTAGAAACCTTAAAGAGGGTTAATAGCTTTAACTCAGCTTGGACAGAGTGCCACACTGGATTGAGGAAGTATCCAGTTAGATAAAAAAATTTGCTCCCATAACTCAGCTTGGACAGAGTGCCAGAACGGTCTGGGAGAATACTCAGCCTGGTGAACCTTATATGGGCGCTGTGCAGTGCCTAATCGCGTGGATGGCATTCCGTACAGTTTTCCTGAGAGAGCTGGAACGGGCTCATATAGGAAAATGAGAACCACAGAGGTCGCGGGTTCGAAGCCCGCTGGGAGCACTCTTTTTTTAAAAAATAAGTTAAGAAATTAACGAACCATTAGATTTAGTTGTTTTTTTAAATAGAAATTTGAAAATGGATTAATCCACTCCAATAGATATTTAAACATGAAAGAGTGAAAATTATTCATTTAAGATTTTTATTCAGATTTAAAGAGGGTGATTATTTGGCAGGAATGGAAGTGCGAGAAAGTGTTCCAATCGTTTCTCTGGCTTATGGAGCTGAAATTAGGAAGACAACTAGAAAAGCTATTGAATTACTCGGCGGGATAGAAAAATTTGTTCAGAAAGGCGATAAAGTTTTTATTAAACCTAATTTGATGTCCCCTACTCAGCATTCAATTACAAGTGGAGATATATTATTTACAATTGTAGAGATGTGTAAAGAAGCGGGAGCTAGGGATGACCCAAAAGCAGAATATCCGGATTTAGAGGCCGCTGGACTTACTTAAATATAAATTTTTCATTTCTTTTTTTCTCGAAAGATATCTAATCAGATTGAACGACTTTTCTGATGATGAACGTCATCAAAGGGCAGACAAATCCCCAAATAATGGTGAAAACAATTACAATAGCGGGAAGCCCATGGAGAAATAAGAAAGACTCTCCTGGGAAATACCAGAGAGGTTAGACCCAAGCGGCAATAACCTCTCCAAACCCTCCGACAGCAGCACTTATCCCATATTGAATGATAAAGTGGAGATTACGGGTAAGATATGCGAGGGTTCCGAAACATGCACCTTCCCATATGAAAAACCATGGAATAAAAAACCATGGTGGATTTTAAATCCACCATTGAAGTAAAAAAGCAGTCGTTTCAGCAAGAGCTCCTATTGCAGAACCAAGTAAGAAATAATAAAGCCACAATCTTAATTTATTATCATCAGGCATATAAAATCATCTCATTTAATGGTGTCTGATCAAAGTATGATTAATATACGATGAGGAAATTACTGCCAATACTTCTTCCGGTGATATCATATTCCTTTCCTTTCCATACAATAGTTCCAACGACCTTTGCGTTCCCTGTAATAAAAGCGACAGTTCCAAGAGGAGTTTGATGCAAGTCTTGGCAAGGATTCAGAGCACGAGTTATGGTGGCATCCAATTCCCCGTTTTCATTTTTTTCACTAATGCGGAATTTAAATGGGTACGTTATATCTTGGTATGATTTTGTCTCTAAGATTTCAAAGTTATAATTTAAAAATTCACCAAAATTTTTTCCATCTTCTGTAAAATAAACGAATTTATGGAAAATTTCATCAGTTGGGCTCACGCCTAGGGCGATATTAATAGATAAATCACCTTTATTTGTACGAGGCACACAATACCAATACCATCCTCTGCTAGATTTTGGATCTATAAATCCATACATGTGCTCGTAGTATGAACCTCCCGAAACAGGGAATTTTTCGTTGTCTATCGTAATTGTTCCAGTCATATGCTGGCGAAATACCGCGAAATGGCCCAGCCGTGATTTGCCAATCGAGTAAATCCGGAAATTCGAATCTACTTCGGCTTTAAAATTTACGTCAATGAGGTAAGTATGACCATCCTTAGAGCGTTCCATATAGAGATGCCATTCTGGATAGGCCCCTTTTACCCAATTATTTGTCTGGCAAATTACATTTAATTCTTTATCAGATGCTTTAATACACCCAGCCTTTAACCTCCACCCTGAAAGGTCTATAGGAGATTCAGTCTCATTCGGTGGAACTAATATACAGACTAAATTATCAACAAACCCTCGCGCCATTACAAAATTTGTGATTAATGTCCATTCAGATAATTTTGTTTCGTTTTTATCTAATAATCCTCCAAAATACCACCATTCTATTAACTCATTTTTATGTGCAAATTCATCAATTTTCTTCAAATCATCCTCACTCATCTTTTATGACCACCATTATACTTTCTTGTTTGAATTTTACTTTCTTCTACTATTTAACTGGTTTGATCAACTCGGTGTTGTTTTGTAAATAAAGAGATTTTCTTTCAAGTATCCATAAATTCATAAAGAATGAAATATAGCGCTATATAGAACGGTAAAGTTATTAAAAAAGTTGAGGAAATAAATGTTTAATCAACAAAAGGCTGTGATAAACAGGCAAGTCAGCCGGCTCTTCCAATTATCATCTTGTTTTGAGCTAACAATCAAACAGGAGTAACTTCATCATCCTTGATATGTTTCATTGAAAATAATGCAATAATTCAAAAAAAATTGATCCTTTTTTTTGTGGACTTTTTAAGAGAATTTTAGAATTTCATTTTTAAGAAATGGAATGTGAATAGAGATGATAAATGAGTGTAATCGTTGTTTGAATGTTGAAGGCTTCGATTCATTTTTTAAAAAACCTATACGGATAACTTCGAGTGGTGTTTGCAACATTTGTAAGGAATGGGAGAAATATTCGAGATTTTTTCAGGAATTTCGTTCAATTGCAAGATTTCAATTATCCAAAATATTTGAAACCGTGAAAAAGAAGGAATATGAGTATGATGCGTTAGTATCTTTAAGTGGGGGAAAGGATAGTTCGACTGCGTTAATTTTGGCTAAAGAAAAATATAAGTTAAACGTATTAAGCTTTACAATTGATAAAGGGAATTTCTATAGGGGAGTGCAGGAAACCATAAATGAATTAACAGATAATTTGGGAGTAGATCATATCTTTATTAAAGTTCCAAAATCAGTGATGGTTCCTTTATTTCGATTTGGGATAAGTACATTATCTACTGGAGGAATACAATGTAAAATATGCGCTGGACTTGTTCATATCCCAATCCTTAGTAGATTTTTGTTAAATCACAATATCCCCATTGTTTTAACGGGGCTAGATCTTTGGGAAATCCAAGATGGCTACCTGTTTAATTTAAATCAGGGAATGAAAATAGAAAATCCATTCCTATATACATTGCCTAATCTACGATCCCGCTGGAACAAGTATCAAATTCCCATCGAGGATTGCTTAAATCTTTTGCAAAGATTTTCAAATGGACAGACCTTTTTACGATTGAAAAAGGAGTTCTTACAAATTACTAATAACTTACTTTCAAGATATAGGTTAAATTCGAGTGAAATAGAAGCAGTTAATAAATTAAAGTTTTATGATATCGCTTTAACGGCACTTGAGATTTCATCTAAAAAGCGACAACTTGAATTATTAAAAAGATATAGGTGGGCACCACCTAGAGACCTATATACAGGAGAACTTGTCGGCACTGATTGTAAAATAGGAGGTGTGGTTAATGCCATTGCTACTTTCAAACAGAAAAGACGGATGTGGTCTTCTCGGATTCGCGCAGGGCTCGTGACTAAAGAAGAAGCTCTCGAAGAGATTTTCCGTAAGAAACCTAATCTCACATCAATTTGTGCTACATTGAAGGAGCTTGGATTTTCTCAACTAGAAAATCGGTTAATTGCTGGGTGGAATAATCGTATTTTTGGAGATCTTTATGATATCAATTTAATTAATGAAATAAATAAAAATTTGAATTAAAACCAATCTTGCTTTCCCATTTTACTAAGCATTTTCATAATAGTTCGGATAAAAAAGCCAATTTGGGGACCGTTGGGAGCATCCTGTGGATTCACAATATAAATATTTTCTATTTTGACTTGTAATTCCTTTATTAGGTCCATATTTCCCTGCTTTTCTGCTAAATATAGTGCTTTTTGGTACATTTTTAAAGCGAGATCATATTCTGAGCATTGTTTTAGCGCATCCCCTAAAAAAGAATATAGCATGGCATTGAAGGGGTCCTGTTTGATTCCATCATAGAGAAGTCGGATTGCTTTGTCGCTTTTTTTCTTTTGTATTAGTATTTTACTGACTTGTAGGATTTTTTCTGACATATCCCATTCCAATTTACTTGGCTCTTATTTTTATGATGAATGAAATTTACGGAAAGGAAAAAATTGTTTATGTAATTTCACTCATAATGAAATATTAGAATTACTACCTAAATGAGAAGATATGCAGATAAATTCTATTTATTTATTGGGTCAGCCTTTGGCTTTTATTTTATAAAGTGATACATTTTCATCTAATAATAATGCGAATTTAGGAGATTGAGACAATTTTTTCATCTTCTATTAATTTTCTGGCATATCGTAAAGCTGCAGCAATGTCCTCTTTACTTAAGGAAGGATAGGCGGCAATAATTTCATTAAAGGTTTTCCCTGCTTCTAGCCATTCTAAAATTATTGATACCATTATCCTGGTGCCTCTAATACATGGTTTTCCATGACAGATTTGAGGATCAATTTCAATTCGGTCTTCAATTATCATTTCTCGAAATCACATCCATATAATAGTTTATTAATCAATCTCCTGAAATTAATTTGTTTTTTTAGTTTAAAAAATCATTCGGATTTCTTCTCTTTTTTTGGCATAAAGAGATTCCCTATGATTGGGGCTTTTCTTATAATTGGGACTTTTAAATTCTTAATAGATGATAATTAGAAATTTTTTGAGGTTCGAGGCGTAAAATAGATTACCTTACCGTTTATGGTCCTTATTATTAATAAAGAAAGAAATGCATAATTGCTAATGTAATGAATCATTTAAAAAGAGTTTTAAAGAGGGAGTTTTAAAATGCCTCGTATATCGAATGGTATAGATTATGAATGTAATTGTTTTTTAGCGAAATAAATCGTTAGAATGATAAGTATAGCAATTGCAATAAACAGAGAGTAAGTATAAAGCATATCTAAGACGGAATGCATGAGGATAAGGAGCGGCATAACTTTTGAGAGCAGTGGGAAGTTATAGCTGGTAGAATATAGATCCATGATTTCTACTTCATGGTAATAGATAATTGAATGATTATTTTCAGCACGAATTACATTTTCATATTCCATATGAACCAGAATACCAGTTAATTGTTCATAATACAAGTGAGTAATGGTAATATATTCGATTCCTTCAGTTAGGGTATAGGTTGTTTGAACTAATTCATAAGTTGCAAAGGTTCCAGCCCCGACTTGCTGGATATTTTCGGCTATGACAGTCCACTCACCTAATTTTTCGCCCACGGAAATCGTTGCGTGGATCCAGCCAAAAAATTCACCCTGGATTCCAAAATTTTCACCATAAAGACCAGTCACATTACCACGATTGAAAAAGCTTTGATTTAAGGTACGAGAGGGAATAGGGGGATCTAACTGACTTAAGAAAAAAACCCTCACTGAGCCCGTGGCGAGGGTATTGCTGACATTTACTTTAGCATATTGCAATTGAGGATCATATTCATCGACTACAACATATAATTCATTTCCACTTTTCACTTGATTCGTATAATTTTCGCCAGAATACGTTATTTGAAAGCCATACCAAAAGAAAGTACCTTCTTCTAACCTTTTAACAGTTCCCTTAGAGACGTTTAAAGAAATTATCCCTAATATGAAGAAAGTAACGATAACTGCAATAGTAATGAGAGCATATATGGTATTTTTCTTCAAGAAGCATCCATCCTAAGTATCTTAATTTGTTG
>SUPS01000021.1 GCA_005191415.1 Candidatus Helarchaeota ASGARD archaeon Hel_GB_A | reverse complement strand
CGCATATTCCATAGGAAAGGACTAAGCCAAGCTATAGCTCACTTAACTTCAATCATTAAACCTACAATAAATATTGTGGATGGCTTAATTGGTCTGGAAGGCTTTGGTCCAGTTCAAACAGGCACCCCTATTGAGGTTGGGGTGATTATAGTTGGAGATAATTTAATCGCAACTGATGTAGTTGCTGCATCAATTATGGGATTCAATCCAGAAGATATTCTCCATCTTAAATTGGCGAATGAACTTGGAACTGGTCCCCTCTATCTATCAGATATTGAAGTTGTTGGAGAAAGTATTGATACTGTAAAAGTCCCTTTTGAACCTTGTCCTACAGGTAATGAGATTTACCGACATGCACTTTCCTTACTAGGAATCCCTGAAGACCAAGTGAGTGGCAATTACACCGATCACTGGTGCTCCATGTGTATGATGAATTTTATGGGTCCTATCTGGGCGCTTCGCGATGACTGCGGGACAAATATGCGTGAAAAACTATTCGTAGTTGCTGATCAGGCAGACCTTCCCGAAACGTATGAAGGAAAACTTATTCTTTATGGCAATTGCCAAGCCCGGAATAAGACAAAGGTAAAAAATGATGATTTTATTTTCATTAAAGGATGTCCTCCCAGTCAAATGAAAGTTTATACGACTTTTGGAAAAATTCTCTACTCTCGGAAGCGATTTTTTTGGGGGTTATTCAAACGTCTTTTTAAAGGGAATAAACTCTCTTGGCTACCACAATGGAAGGAGGCTGTTACAAAAAATAAGGAAATAAATGGGTGATTTTAGAGAGTATGACGCAATTGGCACTTGAAAAAATATCGACGGGCATCGAAAAGATTGTAGGACCCGAAAATTATTCGAAAGCTAAATATATTTTACATTCATATGCAGAAGATGCGAGTCCTTTTCCGGGAAATCCTCCCGACTTCGTGGTTCTCCCCCAAAATACTAATGAAATTTCTCAACTGATACAATTTGCTGCTTCCCATAATTTATCGATTATTCCTGTCGGTGGGAGAAGTGGTATTAGCGGCGCTTCAATTCCCCGAACGCATTCTTCAATAATGCTAGATTTAACTCGAATGAATAAGATTATCTCGATTGATAAAGAAATCATGACGGTGACCGTTCAGGCAGGCATAACATGGGCTGAATTAATTCATAAACTTGCGAAAGAAGATTTAACAGTAGGATTTCGAGGTCCTTATGGGGGAAATGCAGGGACTGTGGGTGGAAGTTTAAGTTCTAACAGTATTGGCATTGGAGCATCTGCCTATGGAGGCGCATGTGATAATGTAGTAAGTCTTGAGGTAGTATTGGCTGATGGCAGCATTATAGAGACCGGTTCTGGCTGGAAAAAAGAATTACCCGAAACATTGAGTCATTTTACAAGATATTGCACCTTCAATGATCTTACTGGCATCTTTCTCGGAGATCATGGAACTCTTGGCGTTAAAACTCAAGCCACTCTTAAAATATATCCTATAGCTGAAGGAACTGCTTTTATTGATTTTGGTTTTACAAGCATCGAAGACTGTTCAAAACTACTCCATTATTTACAAGTTCATAAACTCGTTACAGAAGCCGTAATTTTAGGTGATACTAATTCAATTGAGCTATTAGCTTCTACTTACCATGATAAATATCCTCAACTCACCACGATTGTAGGAATCATTATTGAAGAATACGACCAAGATATAGCAAATAGAAAAAAGGAAATCTGCGAAAAAAAGGCAAAACAATTCAATGGGAAATCCATCGGAACATTTCTCTCTAAAGCCCATTGGCTAAATAAATTTAATCTGGTACAATCCCTTTTTGAGGAAGGGTTTTGGTATAATACTTGTCATCTTCGCCCAATAAATACCCTACCTAATTTAATTCATCAAACTCATGAATTGTTTAAAAAATATGATATGAAGCCAAATGAAATTAACTGGATCATCAGCGCACTTGCCACAGATCGCTGTTATTGCACAGGCTGGATTACTTTATTCCTGAAAGATCCTACGAAAAGACCTCTTTTAGAAAAAATCTGGCATGAGCTGCGAGAACTTGAAATTTCGAACAATGGTGTCCCTTATTGGACTGGATTACTCTGGGAAGATTATGTCTTACAGCGAGTAAACCCCGCCTTTTATGAGACAATACAGAAAATTAAAAATGCCCTTGATCCCTATCATATTTTTCACCCAGGCGTGTTCAAATTCGAGAGGTGAGGAAATAATGGACTATCCCTATCTTTCAGCATTTCGTTCGCAGATGGATTTTTGTGGCAAATGTGGTGATTGTGCTCTAGCCGTAGAACTTACTACGGCAAAAAAACATATTAATAAACCTTGTGTCATTAAAAATGTTCTGGGATTTGAAGCGTATGATGCTAGAGGCCGCATTCTTATATTAAAACGGCTCTTAGATGGGACTCTACAATTAAATCAAGAAATCATTGATTGGGCTTATACGTGTCTCCTCTGCGGGAATTGTCAAGAAACTTGCCTTGCCCTTGATAATGGTATTGATTTACCATCCATGATGGAAGCATTCCGTAGAGATTTAATCGAAAATGGAAAATATTCCCCTAGTGGAAAACCATTTGAAATTCTAGAGAAAACTCTCACACATCATAATCCTTATGGCGAACCGCACGATCAGCGGTTTCATTTCATTTTGAGCGAAAATTTTCCCCCTCATGCTGATATACTATTATTTGTTGGTTGTACTGCCGCATATCGACAACAAAATATTGCGCTTTCCGCCTATAAAATTCTCAAGAAAGCAAATATTGATTTTACCATTCTCAAAGATGAAAAATGTTGCGGTTCAGTACTGCTCCGATATGGATTCCATGACAAAGTAAAGGTTCTCGCTGAAGAATTAATGGAACAAATCCAAAAGTCTGGAATCAAAACCGTTGTATTTCCTTGCGCAGGGTGTTATAGAACCTTTAAAATTGATTATCCCAAATTAATTGAGATGCCAAAGGACATAAAATTTATTCATTTTTCCGAATATTTAGAGAAATTAGTAAAAGAAGGGAAATATCATTTCCGATTCGATTCACAAACCCGCATTAGTTATCACGACCCGTGTCACCTCGGCCGCGCTGCTGGGGTATTTGAAGCACCTCGCTTCCTTATAAATTCCATCAATAATGCAAATTTAATAGAATTAGAAACCCGACGGAACTACAGCCATTGTTGTGGCGCAGGTGGGGGCGTTAAAAGCTGTTTTCCTGAAATTTCGTTAAAAGTGGGCCAGAATCGTATAATTGAAGCTGCTCAAAATAATATCAATTATTTAGTGAGTACCTGCCCGTTTTGTAAGACAAATTTGTCACAAAGCTTAAATGGACAGAATTTTAAAGTGCTCGATTTAACTGAATTACTCTCTCAGACATTGGATGAAAGTTTGACCGGAACAATAATCCAGAAAGAATCATCCTTTGTTACCCATGAATTAACGCAGAATTATATCACTTATTTGAGCCAACACCCTGAAATTTTTTCGGATTTAGTTCCAGGCTCAGTTCTTGAATTCACTATTTACGATTCAATTGACGCATTTGAGGACGAGAAACCCCCTACAGGCGCATTTCATGTCGTTCGCCTTGAAAATGAAATTGAAATTCACCCTGGGCTAGCAGACAACAGTGATTTACAATTAGCCCTCTCTGAAGGTGCCGTAAGAGAATTAGTTCTCTCTAAAACTAAAAAAGAATATTCTCTTAAATTCGGAGCTTTCTATAACGACCCTGAAGAAGAGTATTGGATTGATTTTCTCCTCCATAAACGAACTAAAACTCTCCTCAAAATGGGATATGGAAAATTCGCTGAAGAAGCGGGTATTCTCGATGAAGATGAAGATTTAGATAGCTTAGATGACCGTGTGAAAATTATATAATGGAGTGAAGATTCATGACGATTGGAGATTTAGAAAAAGTAAAAAAAGCTGCCAAAAATGAAAAGGCTTTAGAGATTAAAGTAAAAAATAAATATACTGGTGAAATAATCTCAACATTTAAGGCAGATACTAGGGAAACCCTTCGTGCAAAAATCCAGAAAATTGCCAAATATGCTAAATCTTTGGCACAATCTGATAAATTTGAACGTGTCGCGTGGCTTGGTAAAGTGGCGCGAAAGATTCGGTTCAAAAAGAAAGAATTGAAAAATATTATAGTTGCCGAAGGTGGTTTACCCATTAAATATGCAGAATGGGAAATTTCTATTGTATATAATGGGTTTAAATTCTGTGATTGGTATTTCCAATTCTATGAAGATAAAGTACTTGAGGATATCGAAGGACAGCGCTTTTCAAAAATAGAATACCACCCACACGGTGTTACTGTTGGAATTACCCCTCGAAATACCCCGATTAGCCTTCCACTCTATTTCTTGGGTGCCTGTTATTTAACTGGAAATCCTGCCATTATCAAGCCGTCCACCGCTTGCCCTACTACCTTTTCTACTGTCTTCCAGATGATGCAAGAAATGAATAACCCGCTATTTGATGGTTATGAGATCGCCATTTCTCCAGGTGATATGGCAATTGACGAATTTATTCAAAATCAATTAGTTAAGACATTCCTCTGCATCACTGCATCTCATACCGCGAAGGATATTCTTTTACGGTATGCCAAATACCTGAAAAAATCAATTGACAATTCTATGGGCGTCAAACTCTTCACAATGCCTATGAAACATTTTGTCTTTGAAATGGCAGGTAATGATGCCGGTATCATTTTACCTGGCGTTAACATCGAACGCGTGGCTAAATGGAATGTCGCTGCAAGCTTTACTAATAGTGGGCAACAATGCTTTTCGATGAAACGTATTATTATCCATCAAGATATCTATGATGAATATGTTGAAGCACTTCTCCGAGAAATCGATAAAATTAAGTTGGGGGACCCCATGGATCCTACAGTCGATATTGGTCCTTTAGGATCTCGAAAGATTCTCATGATGATGGAAATAATGGTGGAAGATGCCAAAAAATATGGCGCCAAAATCCTCTGTGGGGCTAAAAAAATTGATACTGGCGAAGATTATGGGCTTTTTTATTATCCTACCCTCGTGGAAATCGATTCTAAATTATGCCAAGACCTTGCAACGGCTCCCTTCCTTTGGCGTGAAGAAGCGTTCGGCCCAGTTCGAAGTGTTACGAAAGCGAAAGATATAGATGATGCAATAAAATTAGCCAATAATAGCAATTATGGAATGCGTGCCGTTGCCTATGCGACCAATCCATCTGACATTCAGAAACTAAAATCTGAACTTGATGCTGGCAACATTTTCATTAACACCAAACCGATGATTGTCGATATTTCCTTCCCCCTAGGTGGCATAAAAGATTCGAGCTACCCCCCTGGATTAAAATATTATCCTCGCGAACTCGTTTGGCCTAAGTTTATTCATGATGCAACTTCTAAGAATATTAATAAAATCAGCTGAAAAAAGATGTGATAAAATGCAAGCAAATGAATTATTTGAGTGTTTAAAACAGTATTTTCCTAACAATCCTGCTCTTATGGCAACCCTTAAACCAGGTGCTATTTGGGAATATATTATCAAAACACCAACCCTGGATGGCGGGGAAAGCCAAACTATCCTCACTTTTCATCTCATCAAACATGACGACGAAATCCTAGAAATGATACAAGGAAAGGCTCCGGTCAAACCAGATTTGATTTTATATTTCACCGAGAAAGCTATTCTCAACTTAATATCAGGATTTCCTTCTGCGGAAAAATATTATGAAGCCTATCGAAAACTTATGAACCACTCCACTGAAGAACTTGACTTAGACTATAAAATCAATAAACCCCGCCTCAAATTATGGCGAAAAGGATACCGGTCCTGGTCTAAACTTTATAAATTTTCCCATATTCAACCATGAAGAAAAAAAGTAAGATAATTTGGTATATTCTATAACCAGCCTATTGGAATAAGAATTGCCATCAAAATTATATCAATGCCGTAAATCACACCTAAAACAATGAACTGCTTTTTCCTACTTTGCATGTCGTGGACCCAAAAACAGACCACAAAGAAGTGTAAATAACCAATTGGAATGATTAACCATGGGAAAGTGATGTTCCAGAATGGATATTCCCAAATCAATAAGCCCGCGATATTTAAGAAAATTTCGATGATCATGGCAAGGACTGAACAAAAAATCGCATAAAACCATCTATTTGGAATACCAAAAATTTTTTTATGCTTATCTTCTGGAAGCATCTTTAAAAATACTATACCTAATATTGCAAACATCATAGTAATTTCCACATTAAGCCCAACAAAGATAATTAGTGCTGTATTCCCTACGGAACTTGTCCACAGTGCAGAATGACCTGTTGTAAATAATACTATACTATTCCAAATTTCATTAAAAATATCCATTCCATAAAATGCTAGCGCTCCCAAGATAATATTGAAATTTTTCTTTTGATACTCATTGACATAGATATAAAGAACGATTAATAAAAGCGTGATAAAGTACCACTGAAAATTAGAAAGATCTCTTAAGGCATCTAGTGCCGCTTGGGATGGGGGAGTAAACATAATTTAATATTTCGCCTATTTCCTTAAAAAAGTATTTAATTTTTTTATTTTCTACTGATTTTTACGGAATATCTACTGAGAATGTTTCAAAATCGTTTAAATAATAATTTTCTTGAAAAAATTACAAAATCGATATAATTTTATTATGCTCTATCTTTACTATCTATAGATTATATTTTGACCATTAAAATTTAAAAAATCTGTATTTCGCTGAGTAAGAT
Source organism: Candidatus Helarchaeota ASGARD archaeon Hel_GB_A (assembly GCA_005191415.1). Classification (GTDB taxonomy): domain Archaea; phylum Asgardarchaeota; class Lokiarchaeia; order Helarchaeales; family HEL-GB-A; genus HEL-GB-A. The sequence continues at coordinate 19,367 of SUPS01000021.1, read as the reverse complement.
GGCTGATATTCACGTTAAAATCTCAAAAAAGGTACTTGAACCACCTTTTTTACTTATGAAACCTGGTGTTTCTGAAGAAGAATTTTTTAAATTTGCCACAGAAGATATTTCTTGCGAATTAATTGATGGGATGCTTATGATTCATTCACCTGCTTCTATTCAGCATGAACGAATTTTTCAATTCTTATTAATTTTATTAAATCGTTTTTTACAAAAAACAAAAGGGGGTGAAGTATTAGGTTCGCGGGTAGTAATGCGTTTAGCTTCCGATTTAATTCCAGAACCAGATCTGATCGTTCTCTTACCTGAAAATTTATCGAAGATTCAAGAGATGTATATTGATGGACCCGCCGACTTAATGATTGAAATTCTATCCCCCTCTACAAAAAAGACAGATTTAATGATAAAAATACCGCGTTGTTTAGAAAAGGGTGTTCAAGAAATCTGGGCTATCGATCCAATGTTACAGGAATTAACTGTTTATAGCCCTAATTCCCCCTCTAAACTCTATAAAAAAGAAGGTATCATTAAATCTACAATCTTAAAAGATTTCTGGATTAAAATAGAATGGCTCTGGTCACCTGAAACAAAAGACCCTATCGATTGTCTGAATGAGATATTATCCCGAAAATAACATATCCATAACTCAAAAATATCAAAAATGAGATAATATAATATTCGATTTGGAACCTTATAATTCAAATACATGTATTGATACGCCAAAAAGTTGTAAATACTCCAAAGAAATCGAGTTTTAACTTGTTAATATGAAAATATTTAAATTAGAAATTCAGCTAATCATCATTTACTTATACGAATCTGAAGTATTTAGGGCGAGTTCTTATGGATGATTACCGTGAAGACTTGGCTTATGATCACACGAAAAGATTAACTAAATGGTATAGATTTGTTGGTTCAGATGGCGAAAACAAAGCGAAACGATATATTTTTGGTCAATTTACGGGTTTAGGAGCCGAATGTTACCGAGAACCCTTCAAATGCTCCAACTTTCTCACGAAATATTTGTTACGCATTGGTCTTCTCTTGATGGCTACCCTCTTAATACTCGCTGGATATTTCTACTGGGTAAATGATTTTCTACTTGCCCTGCTCGTTGGGATAGGACTCCTCGTCGTATTGATTGGTGCAAATAGCCTCTGGACTGGAAGCGATTTAGGTTCTGGGCTAGGGACCGTTTATGAAACTGAAAACCTCATCGGATGCATTAAGGCTCAAAATCCAAGGCCAAAACGTACCGTCTATATTATCGGGCATTATGATACTAAAAGTCAATCCTTTCCAGTCCTTCTTCGCATTATTTTATTTGTAATAAGTGCTCTCGGCAGCTTAATTCTCGGTGCTATCATTGTTATCGGCTGTCTTATCTGGTTCATAAATGCATCAAATATTTTCATGGGGTTTGCAATTTTTGTGAGTGCAATTGCCATTTCAATATCTGATATACTGCTTTTATTCAATAGAACTGGAAATAAATCTGTAGGGGCTACAGATAATGCCGCAGCTATAGGTGTTATGATTGCTATCATTCGCAATCTTCTCGATTTTCCACCTCAGAACACTAATGTGTATTTTTTAGCAACATCCGCAGAGGAAATCGGCCTTATGGGTGCAACCGCCTTCATTAAACGGCATGAAAAGGAATTGGATAAAGAATACACCTATTTTCTCAATTATGACATTATCGGGGGCAAAGGTAAAATAATTCTCCATACTCGCTATGGAATTCCGCCAAAAAAGACGTCCGATGAAATTAACAATATATTGCTTGAAATTGCAAAAGAGAAAAATCTCGATGTGGGAACTCAGTACCTTCCTGTTGGTGCGGCTGCAGACCATCTGCCTATATTAAAACGCGGCTTTAAAACTACTTGGATTCAGACTGGTGATCGAAAAGTTACTACCAAGATACACACGACAAAAGATAATATGGACCTGATAACTAAAGAGAGTTTACGAACTGCCATCATCCTTGGTTTTGAATTTATTCAAAAAATCGATAAAAAACCTTAATTCTTCTTATTTTTTTCTATAATACTGATAGTTTTAAAAAGCAATCATATAATTAGACGAAAAAAAGGAAAAAGTTATAAGAGTTTACAATGAATTTTTTTTCGTTGGAAAGAATAGATGAGGGCAAGCAAACTGATTAGCATATATAGGAGTTCAAACCCTGGGATCTTTTCTGGCACCACTTCTGGTTCCGAAGGAATGGCGATCGTAACAATTTCACAATTAGAAATTGAGCTATTTCCATAGGCATTTCCAGCGACAATTACATAGTAGTAGGTCCCATTGGAAGTGATATTGTCGGTGTAGTGGTTCTCGTTTACCATTGCTAGTGGTACGAGACAAACCACCGAAGTAATACAAGTGATTTCTCTATAGATATAATATCTATTGGCTTCTAATACATCTGTCCAGCTTAACTCGATGATGCCATCTCCATCTGGATTTGGAGTGATAGGATTTAAGCTAGGTGGTTGAATTTCTCCGACCTTAATCAGTACAAGATAATCATTCCCTACTCCAAAACTATCTGTAGAACCTGTACAGTAGATATCACCGCTTTGATCGACTGCTATACTTTCGGCTTTATCAGATGAAGCTCCGCCCCAATAGGTGTTCCATAATCGCGAACCATTGGGTGCAAACTTGAGCAACACAAAATCTGCACTACCTGCCCCGAAACTATATGTAGAACCAGCACAATAAATATAACCGAGAGTATCTACCGCCACGCTTTCAGCCAGTTCATCAGAACTGCCACCCCAGAAGGTGCTCCACACCACTGTACTATCGGATTCAAACTTAACTAATGCCAAATCAATGCCTCCTAACCCAAAACTATCTGTGTAACCGACACAATAAATATCGCCATTGGTATTGACTGCTATGTCATGGATTGTGTCATCTCCCGTGCCACCCCAGGTGGTGTTCCAAAGGCGCGTGCCATTTGGTGCAAACTTGACTAGTGCGAAATCATCATAACCTGCTCCGAAACTATCCGTATAACCAGCACAATAAATATTGCCACTATCATCAATTGCCAAATCAAGGCATGAATCTACTCCTGATCCACCCCATGTGACATTCCACAGATACGTGCCGTCTGGGGCAAACTTGACCAGCGCGAAATCATAACTACCCGCCCCGAAACTATTTGTAGAACCAGCGCAATAAATCATACCATCGTTATCGACTGCCACACCCCCGCATGAATCCATCCCAGAACCACCCCAGGTAATGTTCCACATGCGCGTGCCGTCTGGTGCAAATTTAACTAGTGCAAAATCATAACTACCCGCTCCGAAACTATTTGTAGAACCTGCACAATAGATATCGCTATTGTGATAGACTGCCACGCTGGTAGCAGAATCATCTCCTGTGCCACCCCAGGTGGTGTTCCATAGGCGCGTGCCATTGGATGCAAACTTGAGCAGCGCAAAATCAGTAATACCCGCTCCGAAACTATCTGTATAACCGACACAATAAATATCACCACTCGTATCGATCGCTATATCATAGCCTTTCTCGTATCCAATACCACCCCAGGTTGTATTCCACAGCAGTACATTGTTTTCTGTCTTTATTTGGATAGTTGGACGGGACGAATCTAGGCTTTGGAGAGAATTATATGGTATCAAACGTGCATAAAGGCTGCCATAGATGATTAACATCGTTAATATCCATGCTATAATACCTTTCTTCATTTTAAAAATCACTTCCTAACCAAGATAATTCGCTAAGGTTATTAAACATGAAAACTTTTATAATTTATCAAAATTAATGGCATCGAAAAGATGGAATCTCTATTGATAAGTCTCAGCTTGTCAGCATATTCATACACACACGTTTTCTTCTAAGTAGAGCGATTTATCTTTGATTCAATATTTTCCTATTTTCTCCGTAAGCCTTCTTGCAATTTGTAAATTCCGAAGTGCTACTTCTTTAGGTTCCCAAGGCCATTCACAACCTGCCGCATACATGTATCTACCATTAGGTTTTCCCGCTTCAAGAGTTTTTACTACCAATTCTTCTATTTTATCTACATCATACAGGGAATTTCCGAGAAATCGTGTATCTGTATTTCCTCGAATACAAACTTGATTTCCAATCTTTTTTTTCGCTTCTGTTAAATCTACCTGATAATCAATATCTACGATGGATGCTCCCGTACTTGCAATCAACTTCAACATATCATTGCCTTCACGATCCACCTTTGAATTATCGCCACATGTATGATATAAAACAGGAACAAGCTTATTGATATCCTTAAATAATTTCCGAGTGGCTTCAAAAGTTGCCGTTTTATATCGTTTAGGACCAATTTGTGAAATTGCTGAATCTCCCGCCCCAATGATATCTGCTCCTGCCTCAATTTGTAATTTTGCGAATTCAAGTTGAACCGGAACAATTCGATTTAACAATTTCTGATAAATTTTCTCCCAATCTTTCCTTAAACAGATTTTGAGTACTTCTATCATATCGAAAAGACAGCATAGCTCCGCAAATGGTGCTTCAATCCAGCCTATCACACATTGATCTGGCGCTTTTTCTCTCAGAAGGCGAACTGCTTCAATTCGATTTTGTATGCGAGGAGCTGTCAAAAGATCTGGCTCTTCCACCGATTCAAATTCTTGCCAATTCAATGTAGTCCCCTTTTCTGGGACTGGCGTATGGGCATCAAAATTGATTTTAACGCCCCACGCACTCGCTTCTCGATAGGCATCTGTAGAAACATTCACATGATGGATTCCAAAGGCTCTCGCGCATTTAATTTGGGCATTTGCAAGTATCTCTGCATCTTGGCAATAACGTTTTGAATAATCAACATCTACAAGAACCGCTGCTAAGTGCATGATGAAGGGGTTGAAAGGAATCCTTTCAGGAATTCCATCAATTGCAGATAATGTCAATTCTCTAGAATTCATTGTTTATATCCCTAATTTGGGTCTATATATCCTAATCTGGGATATTTATTGGATAAGTCCCATATTTTTCACGAATTCTCAAAACGGCTTGCCATCGATCTAAGGTCACGGCTGGATTGATACTGTGCCCGCTACTAAAAATATAACCGCCACCAGGTGCTAATTCCCGGATTAATCGTTTCGCATATTCTTCAATTTCCGAAATTGCGCCGGTGGCTAACATTTGCGGGCTTATATTTCCTATAAACGTAAGTCTATCACCATACTTTTTGTGGAGTTTGAAAATATCATACTCGGGATTCGCGGTGGTAGGCTCGATGGGATGTAATGCATCAATTCCGCATTCAATAAGGTCTTCAAAGATCTCTAAAAGATCGCCATCTGAGTGTAATATGATTTTGCAATCCTGTTTATGCGCTGAGTGACAGATCCGCTTAAGCCATGGGAATACCAAAGTTTTGTAATTGTGTGGGCTCATAAAAAGCCCATTTTTGAATCCATAATCATCCCATAATAGCACTACTTTGGCATCGCTTTCCGCTAGGATTTTAACCATCTCAAGGGTGAACTTTCCCCTGTCATCAAAGACTTTTTTGGCTTGTTTTCGGTGAGCCAATAATCGGGAGAAATTTTCCAGCCCGAATCCTTCCCAGGTGCATTCCATGAGAGCACCTACAGAGGGAATTGCAAAAATTTCATTATTTAAGTCTTTTTGCGCTTCCTTTCCTGCACTAAAATGTAAGAACCTGATTGGTTCCTGTGGATCAAGAGGATACCAATCGCATTGCTCATAATCATCAAAATCTTTGAAATATCCACCACGATATCCCAAAATATATGTCCCATCCCCCTTATATTTCTCATATTTCATGATTCGCCCATATTCATCGATAAATCCCCCTCTGATTATCTTCTTCGGGAAAAGGGACGTTATGGTAATCCCGATATCTAATTTTACTTTACGAAAAAATTTGAAAGTATCTAAGTAGCTTTTGACAACGAGTTCCCGCTTTTGTAGAAGCGATCTGACAATTCGAGTTCGAAATGGCAAGTATTGAACTATTTTTAATAAGGTGGTGCCTCCAACTTTCATTCCATAATGCGCTTTTATGGTATTATTTTCAAAAGCACTCTCAAAAGCAGGGACTCGATCGGGTTCCTCATGATTCAATGTTTTCAAAACGCGTGTGGGTGCGTCCATCTTCTTCACATCTCCAATAACGCTTTTATATGTCTTACTCCACTAATCGCATCAGCCGCATAATCATCTGCTCCCATTTTTTTGGCAACTTCCATATCTAAAGGCGCTCCACCAACTATTAACTTGACTTGATCTCGAAGACCTGCATCTTTTAAAGCTTTATCGACCACTGCAATTTCCTCTATTGTCATTGTAAGCAGAGCACTCAGAGCCACAATTTTAGCCCCTGATTTCTTTACTGCCTTGACAATTTTATTCTCTGGGCAATCTTTCCCCAAATCGATAACTTCGAACCCAGCGGATAATAACATAAGCTTCAAGATATTTTTACCAATATCGTGATTGTCTCCCCGAACCGTTGCACAAATGATCTTTTCTTTTCTCCCATATTCTTCAGCTTTTAGTTTGGGACCAAGAATTTTTAAGGTATCCTTCATCATTTCGCCTGCCAGTACAAGTTCGGTGAGGTAATATTCTTTTTTCTCGTATAGCTCTCCTATCTCATTCATACCATCTGTCAATGCCTTTAAGATTTTCTTTGGGTCCGTTCCTGCATCTAATTCAGCTTTTACTTTCTTAGTAATTTCATCAGCCTCTAAATTGACTAATGTTTTGGTAATTTCGTCTAATGTCATGCTATCTCCCATTATTTTTTTACATGGTCAGTGCCGTAAAAAGAACTTAAATTATAGTTATCAAGTACTTCTTTAATAATATAACTTTTCAAAACAAGAGGAAAAGAAGAATAATGACTGAAAAAGTGTATGGGTCCGGTTATTTTGGTGAATGGATCGAAGATGAGTTTGGACTTCCCGCATACCGCTATACATGCGACCAAATAAACGATCCTAAGGCAATATCTCCCGTAAATGAAATTTGGCGGATAAAAACTGAACATTTACACCAAGTGGGAAATGATAGGTTAGTTGGCGTGGCTTCAAATTATGGGTACATTCAGATACGTCAGGATGAAGGCGCGCCTAAATTCCTCAATGATCATGCCCCTGAGCACGATTTATATGCCGGTGGATTTGGCTATCTCACTGATGGCGAAACAATCCTAAGCACTTTTTATCCAGGAAATGGTGAATCTTTCGATCGTATTTTCGGAATGGGGTATTTTCGGAAAATTGTCACGGGGAAAGGACTTTCCGCGGATCAGATTATATTTGCCCCCTATGGAGACGATCCTCTCTTAATCTCACAAGTTACCATAATCAATAACCGCGAAAAACCAGTTGATTTACGTTGGATTGAATATTGGGGTTGCCAAATGTATCAATTTTCTTTTAAATCATTCATTATGGGGGTTGCATCCAAATTAACTGTTCCAGAGCTAAGACGTAGATTTAGTAACCGATTTGAACATCATTTTTCCCCTATTGAAAATTATGGTATTATTGAGAAAAAACGCTTTAAAGGCTTAAAATTTTCCACAAAACTCGGATGGGCTATCATCAATTTTTTCCTAGCCACTTTTTATAGAAAGCTAACTGGTGGAAGAATTAAATCTCCTGTAAAACAGGCATCACTTGACGATATATCCCCTCCTCCCACCTTTCTAATTTCATTAGATTCTCCAGCAGATGGGCTTTCTACTGATGTGGCGAAATTTTTTGGAAGAGGTGGCATAGTGTCTCCGGAGGGGCTTCATGAACCTCTGTCTTCCGAACTCAAATCCCAAATAACAGACACAGGAATGTTGCTTGAGCGAAAATTACATTTAGAACCAGGTGAAAAACAAACCCTTTATTTCGCATATGGCTATCTACCAGAAGGCTTTGAGATTCAAGATCTGATTACGAAATATAAAGAAAATCTCCCAGAATTATTGGCTCAATCCTGTTCACACTGGAAGAAAGATCGGATTAAATTAGTTATAAAAGATGAACCTTGGATTGATCGCGAACTACAATGGCATAATTATTACTTGCGGGGAAATTTAACTTACGATAGCTTTTTTAAAGAACATATTTTGTCGCAAGGACATGTTTATCAATATATTATTGGATTTCAAGGGGCAGCTCGTGATCCTCTTCAACATACCTTACCATTTATTTACTGCGAACCAACGATTGTAAAAGAAATCCTACGATATACTTTAAAAACGGTCTCCCCAAAAGGGGAAATTCCCTATGCCATTACAGGTCATGGCATGTATATGCCTTCCCCTTTCAAACCAAGCGACCTAGAATTATGGTTATTGTGGGTCTTAAGCGAATATGTGTTAGCAACCCGCGATTTAGCATTTCTTGAAGAAGAATTACCCACCTATCCCCTTTATGGAAAGAAAGCAGGCAAAGCAAAAGTTAAAGAAATAGCGTATAGATGTTATACGCATTTAACCAAGATTACAGGTACTGGAACACACGGGCTTTTACGACTCTCTAATGGTGATTGGAATGACATGGTCGTCCACGGATTTGTGCCTAAAAATAAAGTGAAAAAAGTCACCAAATATGCCGAAACGGTCCTAAATTCCGCAATGGCGTCCTTTGCACTTGATATTTATTCACAACTTCTACAATATGCAAACGAATCCGATAAGGCGAACGAAGTTAAGACTTATGCTGAGTCGTTGCGTGCAGTAGTTCATGAACAATGGACGGGCAACTGGTTCAAACGAGCATGGCTGACAGAAGATCTCGGATGGATTGGTATTGATGAACTGTGGTTAGAACCTCAACCATGGGCATTCATCGGTGGTGCAGTCGATCAAGCCCAGAAAGAGAAATTGCTTGAAAATATCGATCAGAAGGTTCGGCAACCTTCAAAAATCGGGGCACTTATCCTCGATAAACCCCTTAAAAAAATGATTGGTGCCCCAGGAGTTGGAACTAATGCGGGCATTTGGCCATCGATCAATGGTACTCTTATTTGGGCTCTCTCCCTCGTGGATGCCGAGATTGCATGGGATGAATGGAAAAAAAATACCCTTGCAGCTCATGCAGAAGCGTATCCAGAGGTATGGTATGGCATTTGGAGTGGTCCTGACACCTATAACTCTGAATTCTCTAAATATCCCGGTCAAACAATATTCATTTCCCCCGATAGCTCTGAAGAAGAGGCAATGCTAGGAATTAAAATTAATTGGACCGACTTTCCTGTAATGAATATGCATCCTCATGCATGGCCCCTCTACACGATTACAAAGCTCATCGGTATAAAATTCACAATCGAAGGAGTTGAAATTACTCCTACCTTACCTAAAGAGGAATATCATTTCAGTTCTCCTCTTATAGGTCTAGAAAAGTCATCTGAAAGCTATTCTGGCTGGTATGCTCCTAAAATTTCCGGTACCTGGAAAATGACTTTGAATCTTGCCGAGAATGAAGCTAAGCTTTTCAAGACTTTGATAGTGAATGGAAAAGAAGAACCGATTCTACGAGAAGCTGGTAAAATCATCTTTAAAGGCGCTTCTAAACCTGATAAACCTTTGCAATGGTCTCTCAAAAAATAATTGCTTTTCTGGTGCTTAAAAAATGAATTCTCGCGAACGCGTTTTACTGGCAATAAATCACAAAGAACCTGATAAGGTACCCTTGGATCTTGGCGGAAATCAATCAGGAATCCATATTAAACCTTACAAACGCCTTCTAAAATATCTCGACATCGAAGATAAGAATATTCGATATTGCGATTTTGTCCAGCAATTAGCCTTTCCCTGTGAGGACCTATTAAAGCATTTCGAAATCGATATTCGATGGCTTCGTCCGCCTGCCTCTTTACTACCAGAAAACTACACGCCTGAAATAGAGGGAAAATTTCAGGGAATCTGGGATCAATTTGGAGTATTTTGGGGAGCGAGTGCCGAAAAAAATGTAGAAGATATTTTATTTTATGATCCAGTTATTCATCCTCTTGAACACGTGAAAACCGTCCAAGAAGTCAGAAATTATGATTGGCCTGATGGAACCGATAAGACACCTTTTAAAGGTTTGCGTGAATATGCCAAAAAGCTGAGAGAAACAACTCCTTATGCGATTGCTACCCCTCCTCTCGGATGTATTTATGAATATACAACTTTCCTTTTTGGTTTTGCTACGGTACTTCGTCATCTCCGAAAAAAACCCGAGTTGATTATTGCTGCAATGGAAGAACTCGAGAAATATTGGAGTGCATATGCATCCACTTTTTTGAATGAAATAAAGTTCGGAAATGAATATTATACTGACATAGTTTCTATTAACGGTGACCTAGCTATGGAAACAGGTCCCATCATGAATCCTAAGACAATATATGCTCCAATGATTAAACCTATTGAACATAAACTCTCAAAAAAAATCCATACCATCGCTAATGTGAAAATAAATTATCACTGCTGTGGTTCAATTGTCGAATTTATTCCTCACTTTGCTGAAATTGGATATGATATTGTAAATCCCATCCAGCTTAGCGCATATGACATGGAACCTTGTAGCTTGAAGAAACGTTTCGGTGATGTCATCACCTTCTGGGGAGGACTTTGTGACACTCGTGAAACGCTTCCTTTTAAAAGTCCGAAACAAATTCGAGACGAAGTTCGCTATAACATAGCATGCCTAAAGCCTGGTGGAGGTTATATCGCCTCAAACGTGCATAATATTACTGCTGAAGTCCCGCCTGAAAATATCGTTGCTATGTTTGAGGCAGCGAAAAGCTTTAGAATCTATAAATAATAAATGCTTGAATAATAGATGCTCGACATATTAAAATTAAAAGACTATGCTCAATTTCGGATTAAAATTGACAAAAGATTTTCTGTGCTTAAAATGAAAGATCAAATTAAACAAACCTCGCATTCTGTTTTTAAAGCAATTAAAGACCTCTTCTTAACTAGAGGGATATCACTACAAGAAGATCAAGCCACTCATAGACGGACACTACGAAACGGATTCTTAGCCGCGTTTTCCTACTCTATGGGTTATGGAATTTATGAATATTTCTTAGTTTATCATAATCTAAGAATTATTGATTATATTGGTTCTGAAATTAATTGGTTAATTATGTACATAGGTCTCCTCTTAACGGTCGCTCTAGCCACAAGATTCTGTATAGAACAAATGATAATGGGCTTACTTCTTATGGCTGTATTTGAGGATCTTATCTTTTGGTTATGCCAATGGATTGATACAGGCCTATATCCATTTCCTGCTGGAAATTGGTGGGACTCAACTATTGCCTCCTTTCAAGCCCTAGGCGGTCTTGGATGGGCAATCCCCTTTTGGCCTTATATTCCCTTCTATTATATTCCGGGTTTTGCAATGATTGCTTGCTTCTATATCGCTTCATTTATAAGTGCCTTATACTCTCGGATCGTAGCTTGGACCTTCGGTCCCATCTTTGTGGCGATAATTGCTGGGGCTCTTGGAACTGTAGACTTCGCCAGAATCATGCTAATTATTGTTCCACTAATTTCCTATACCTATCTTTTGGGAATCCTTCTTCTCAAGAATAAAATGAAATAATTCATATCCAATCCATGGAAAATATTTATCTATTTGGATTTTAAGTTGAGAAGAAGTCACATACAATCCATGGAAAATATTTATAAATCATATGACTAAATGTCTAGTGACTTGAATCATCCCATTCAATATTTACCCAGTTGAAATCATTCCATTCATTATTTACTATTTGGCTTTTTAATCAAAATGATTAAAAAGTGAGAATAATGAAGATATCAACTAAAATTTTGGTAAGTTCTCTGATTCTTTTTCTTTTAATGGGAGTTCAAGTCGAGCAAATTTTTAATCATCCAAAATGGACTAATGCAGATTCAGAAATCACACCTGAAACTGAAATTATAATGGCTTATATTGAGCCACCAAGGAAACCCTTCTCTTTGAAGAATCTAGTTATTGATTTACAAAATGTAACATCTCCTACTGCAAATGATACGGATTTGGACGGGTTGAAGGACTCTATAGAGGCTGTTATTGGTACTGATCCTTTCAATAATGATACAGACTTTGATGATTTAGATGATTTTTATGAAGTATTTAATGATTTGGACCCTCTTAATAAAGATACTAACGAAGATGGTCTCCCTGATTATTATGAAATCACCAACGTGACTCCTGATTTTGATGGAGATGGTGTAGTAAATGCATGGGACTTCGATAACGATAATGATGGCGTAAATGATGGTGTCGATCTATCTCCGTTTGGAAATTCGACTATCCACTCGAAATTCACTTTTAACGTTATAACAGATGGTAAGCCAATAACTATGAACTTTCAGATTATACCGGAGAATTCTGAACATTTAAAGTTATATTATCAGACTTGGGACTGGCCTTATGATGATGAAGGGGCTATGCAGGACTTGGATAACTCTAGTGATGATGTTGAAATTACACCCTGGTTGCGTATAACTCCCAATGTCCTTCCTGACCAAGAAGCAGTCAAAGATCGTGGCGTAATCGTGAAATCAGATTGCATGGAAATCAGTCTTAGCCCAACAATGGACAGTGGGAATATTGTCGCATTCAATGGCATGTTCTATTACCCAGAAGCTCCTCCAATGACACTTACCCTTGAAGTCGAACTTATTTGGGAGATTACTGGAAATTCGGATAAAATTGCCAAAGCGCTTCTTGCTGATAATGGTAAATATGTCTGTGTCGGAAGTGATGGGCTTCTAATTGCTAATACTAGTTGGGTTAATTATGATAATCGATCCATATTTCAATGGATTAAACTTGATGACGATAAGATTGCCCTGAAGGTCCCCAATGGAGGTTTCATATCTGTTGCTGATAATGGGACTTTAATTACGACCAGTACTGATATTGGTGATAGAGAAACATTCCAGATCTCGCAAAATGGTAATGTGACCAGTTTCAAAGCCTACAATAACAAATATTTGACTATAAATCCTGATGGCGTTGTAATGGCTGATAGCACTTCATATACGAGCTTTGAGGTGGGAGATCTAGGTTATTACCCTGATATAACTCACCTTGTTACCTATAAAGAACCTTTCAAATTAACTGGCTTCAATATTGAAGAAAGTTATGGATGCAACCTTTCACTTTATTATAGTGAAGATAAGAACCAAACAATCGCTGCAGATATGCTATTGACCTATGATTTTATCAGAAACTCCACAACGACTCTTGCAGATATGCCAACAATTATGGCTCAGTATAATATTAGTGTGCTCAGCCAGAATCAATCATATTCGGATGCGCTTGAGGCTTATGTTTCGATGAGTAATGAGATACTGCCAATGGTACTTGATTCATTAACTGAAAATCAAATATATCCCATTATTGTTGCTACCGAGGAAGCCAGCAAAGTTTTAAGTTTGGCTAATCTCCTCGAAGGGAACGTCTCCCTGGGAAACTCATGCACCATAAATCTGACTAATGAAGTAATTACTATCACCAAGACCCTTAAGACTGATTTCTATAACTCCACAAATGTCTTAGGTTACTACCGGGCACTTTCCATCGAAGAAATCTTGAATGAAATTATAAATTGGAACCTCCAGGAAAATGCCACTCGTACCTTGATGATGATGGTAATGCTTTGGAACATGGGCGAGGTGAAAATTACCAGAATTGGTGATGTTGAGTTAAATTTCAAACCACCAGAAAATACTTATAGAGAAATAATCGAAACCACCTCTTCTAGCTTAGACTGTTTGTCGGCTATCGTAGATGATGTATTGAATTATCAAGCGTACAAGGCTCTCAAATTTTCTTATATGAAGTTGGCATATAAAGGCGGAAATGCAGTATTATCTAATTGGAAAATTTACAAAATCGTTCGGAAAACAAATTTTAATGTATTAAAATCTCTCAAAATAAATCGAATGTTAGGCGTAATTCAAAGTAACAGCAAATTTGGTAAAATGACTAGATTTATAATGAAGGGGCTCCAAGCCATAGAAAAACTTGGTAAAGTCCTAGATGCAGTTGGTATTTTAATAGGAGTCGGTCTTTCGATCTGGGCTGCGGTGGAGTTGGCTAATGCCGTTGGAGGACGCCTAGGCCAGGAACTTGGTGCCGCATATGGTATTGCTGGATGTATCTGGGCTATAGTTTCTGGTCTAATCTTGATGGCAATGTTTACTAATCCCTTTACTGCAATCATCGCATTAATCTTTATCATATTAGACTTAATTTTCGATATCTCCTCAAAAGTGGTGGAATGGCTCGCAAAGGTGATCTTCGGAAGCCCACATGATTACCATCACGATGAACCCTATTTAGATATAGAAGGGGGTCCGGAACCCTCTTTTGATGATAAAGATAATAATGGGCTTGATGTAGGGGATCGAATCAAAATCTTAACTCACTTGGTTGGAGGGATTAGGGGATATGGAGAAAATCCAATCATAGAGGATCGGAGTTATATTATACCTTGGATCAGTATTGAACCTCCACGGGGAACGCATTCTGTCACCAAGGATTCTGGCGGATATACTTCATCCTCATTATTAAATCAAACCAAGCATGGCTCCACTGGTGGGACAACATTGGTAGATAAATATGATTCTATGGCGTGGATAGAGCCGGGAATTGGGATGATAAACTTTCCAGTAAAATTTAAACTAAATGCACGATATAAGCTCCGAAACGAATGGTATCATAAACCATGGTGGTATTTTGGTGCTAAATGTTGGCACAGGAATTGGGAGACTGGAAAAATAACCCCACAAGAAATTACTACTCTTCGTTTTGATGTACTTCCTGGAACTTTAGATGATTTTCTTACATGGGGTGAAATCAGGGCAAATGATCGCGATGGAGATGGTCTCAGCGATTCCCAAGAGGTTAGTGCGGGAACATCTAATAAATTAATATATGATACTGATGCAGATGGATTGAATGACAAATATGAGATCGATATTGGGACAAATCCGACCAGCTGCGATACCGATGAAGATGGACTGCTTGATGGATATGAATTAGTCTACGGCGCAAATGCAACTGATAAAGATAGCGATGATGACGGAATTTATGACTTTTTAGAAATAGCTGGCTGGGTAATCTCCTTCAATTATAGTGGACATGTTTTTTCAACAAGGGTTTTCTCCGATCCAGCAAATAATGATACAGATGGGGATGGAATTGATGATGGAACTGAATATTGGAGTGGGTTGAACCCTAGATCCATTGATACAGATGGAGACGGAACAGTTGATGTTGCCGTTCCTCCTGTAGAATTAATTTCGATTTTGAAAAATAGCACCTATATCGAACAGGACATACTTGATTCTTCCTCTTATACTATATCCGAATTTGCGGTAGATGCCAATGGATATGTCTATATACCTGTAATTAATAATAGCGATAATACCTATTTTATCCTGAAGCTTGATTCAAATCTCACGTATTATGATAATTGGTCCCTAGCATTTCGACCAGGGAAGATTGCGGTAGATAATGGAAACCAATGGCTTTATGTGGAAAATATCTCTGTGGCTGGAGTTTCGAGTTTTGTTCGCTACTTCCTGAATGGGACTGGGCCTGTCGGCAGCCTAATAGGTACTGGTCCCCAAGGCGTAGGTGGTGTAGATGTCGACTCGAATGGATTTCTCTACATTGCTAGAAACACGACCACTAAAATTGCCCAAATCGAAAAATATTTCCCTAATGGAACACTATTGGCGACCTTTGGCAGTTATGGCACTGATCCTGATCAATTCACTAATTTGAGTGCTATCGCTGTTGATAATAAATATGGGATCATTTATGCCATTGATGGCCACCGGGTTATGAAGCTAAACTCTTCTGACGGCTCTTTTCTCACAACTCTTCCGAATGGTTATCAAAACATGGTTGATATTGTCACTGATGTTGATGGTTGGGTCTACGTAGTTGATCGATTCGATCCAGTACTAGGGGAAGCTTGCGTCAGGAAATTTGATCACAATGGTATGGAAGATAAAAACTTCATCCTGACAAATACCAGTATTACGCCTCCTTGGAATATATATCATTATCCGATGCGAATCGCGATTGATTCAAACAAAAATATCTATCTGTTAGAAAATATGAGCCTCCAAGATTTAGGTACGAGGCTTATGAAGTTTAAGGAGAACGAAACTCAAACTCCTCCCCTAGTAGCAAATACGAAATATGACTGGGATGGTGATGAACTGTGGAACTTACAGGAAATTGTGGGATGGAATACGACTTTCCGATGCAATCCTTGGGTTACACTTGCTGTAAATAGCTCTCCTATGTTGAGAGATACGGATTTTGATGGGCTTTCAGATAAGCAAGAGTTTGAACTAAAGACACACCCTTGGGATCCTGATACCGATAAGGATGGCTTATCCGACCTAACAGAGTTGAATCTAGGAACTGACCCGCTTAACTATGATACAGATGACGATGGACTAAATGATTCAATTGAAATTTTAATTGGCTCAAATCCCATTAATAGTTCAGATACGGACGGAGATGGTCTATCGGACTTACAAGAATTTCAATTAGGTTCAAACCCTGCTAAAATTGACACGGATAATGATGGGGCGAACGATTCTCGAGAATTCATGGGAAATTCGAACCTTTTAGTCCCTGATACGGACAATGACTTCATGTTGGATGGACTCGAATATGATAATAATACTGATCCATTGGATCCAGATACTGATGATGATTATCTACTTGATGGAGAGGAACTGATTTATAATACTAACCCACTTCTTAATGATACTGACGGAGATGGTGCCATAGATGGTATGGAAATAGACCTCTGGTTGGATCCCCTCTGCAATGATACTGATGGAGATGGGCTCACCGATTTCATCGAATTGGAGTGGGGAAGTAACCCCTACATCAATGATACGGACTATGATGGGGTACCTGATGGGATGGACCTTGATATTAGAACCAACTTTACAGAACCTATCGTCCTTGCTTATGACCTAGATCCATCCAACCATACTGGTGAATTCGCACAGGACCTTGGAGAAGTTGCGAATGTCACTATTATATCAGTGGATGAATTGAAGGCAAACTACACCAAATCTCCTTATATTGTCCTTGTAGGTAAACCTGCCCCCGAAAATGATACAGTTGGAGGTCTAATCTATGAATTGCTAGCAGATACTGGATCTGAGCTAGCCGAGATGATGAAGAATGATTCCCATTATGTCGCTGTCCGATATGGCATATGGACAAATCCACAGACAGTAGTGATGTTACCACAAGCCTACTATTTAGATGTGGGTAAAGTAATTAGTACTCTTAAAGGTAAGAATGTAACAATATCCCAAGATTCGTGTACCGTAGTATATCAAACCGCGCCAATAATGCACTCAAATGATACCTTTTATTATGGCGTAAAGGTAGATGAAATCGACACCGTGAAAGCTACGGACACGGTCGTCTCAATCATTCTGGAGAATTGGTCCCTGCCAATTATCCAAATCCACAAATACACCCCCTACACTACACACCACCACCTGAATCTTTTTAATGGATTGAAATTTGGCGAAAAACCCGTTGGTAAAAGTATAAAAATTGATGCATTCGCCAATGGCACTGTTCTAGATAAGTTTCAGGAAGCCTGGATTATTATTTACTATCGATTATCAGACCTTGATACAAATGGGGATGGAAAAGCTAGTAATCCCTGGGATATCAACGAGAATACGCTATCATTATACTACTTCAATGAAACTACAGGTAAATGGATCAAAATTACTAAAGATTTAGATTGGGTACTCGATATGGGGATCAATACAACGGACTTTGAAGTCTATGGGGAAAGCTATGCAGGCTATATTTGGATCCGAACCAAACATCTCTCCCTATTCTCGATTGGTGGCTCACAAAATATTCCTCTCTGGGACCTTATATTCTTCTTTATCCTTATAGCTCTGTATATCGCGGTTGCAGCTCTGGTCATTATCGAACGTAAGCCAAAACCGCTGATGGATAATATAAAATGGGAACTTCAAGAGAAAAAATTACTAATAAAATTCGATATCACTAAAGAATATGGCAAATCTTCCTCTGGAAAGACGATTATCGTAGCGAATTCACACGGAAGCAAACATCTTAAAGGAACAGAGTTATTCCTCGGAATGATCGCATACAAATACCCCGAAAAGAAAAAAGTTAAGCCAAAAAAGCGACGCGAAATGCAAAATATAGACATCACGTTAGATGACAATACCGTGACTTTATCTATTGATACCGAAAAAGATTTTGGCCCCTCTTCTACAGGCAAAAGTATTATCGTTGCCTCCTCCAGGGGAAACAGGCTCATTGAAGGCACAGATGTCTATGTCGGGATAAATATTTTCAAAAAACGTAAAACTTCTCCCAAGAAAAAAATCGATCAAATAAAAGCAAAGCCCGCAATTACAAAACCCAAAAAAACTAAACCCATCACAGAAGAACCTGTTAAGAGCCCTGAACCAAAACCATCGATTACTGAGTCTAAGAAAGATAAAGCTAAACCCATTGCAGAAGAACCTGCTAAGAGTCCTGAACCAAAACCATCGATTACTGAGTCTAAGAAAAAAAAGGACAAATCAAGCACAGAAAAATTAGCTGAGAGCCCTGAATCAGAATCATTAATTAAAAATGAAAAAAGTCCGAAGTTTAAACTAGAGGATATTCGTGGTCTTGGACCCTCAAAGATTAAATTGTTAAATTCTTGTGGTATTTATACTATAGAAGATTTAATTAATTGTGATCCGAACATCGTTGCCAATAAAGTAAGAGGTCTGGGAATCAAAAGCCTCAAAAAATGGATTCAAAGCGCAAAAGAACTTTCTTTGGAATAAAATTCAAATTATGTTGTAAAAATAATTCATGAGAGTAGTTTCGCTGAAGCTTTGCTTTATTTTTAGTGTTAAAAAATAAAATAAATTATGAATGGATTGGTTATATATAGTAAAATACACGTAATACCAGATCTCAATCCTTTTAATCACTATTCCATTAATCTCCTACGTCTATCTTTTAGAAATCCTTTACTCAAGAAGAAAATGAATTGATCAACATAATCCATTTTTAAATGTCAATTTTCAGTATTTATCGACAAATACTGCATAGTACTCTTTTAAACCATAAGCTGAAGCATTTCCTGGGTTGAATCATCTGTCAATTCTTTAATTTTTCCGAGTTCTGAGTTTTGGTGCGCCAACTATCCTTAAATTGCGAAACAAGAAACAAGAATCAACACTAATATATAAGAAAATCAAATAATGTTATATCTAAAAAAAAGAATATGGAATTTATTCCTTTTTTGGTTAATAT
>SUPS01000020.1:13356-26204 GCA_005191415.1 Candidatus Helarchaeota ASGARD archaeon Hel_GB_A | reverse complement strand
TAATTTACAAATTCATATTATGTGTATTTTTCTAATTTTATCCAAAATTCTCATCTCTATAAAAATTGATTTTCCTCACGATAGGGATTAAAAAGTTTAAAAAGCGAATTTATAAAATTTTTAGGTGATACTTTCCTGGGAACGGTGGATCGTGTAAATGCATTTCGGGGCTCGAAATCACTATTGTTGGTTCTATGATGATGAAAAGCAGCATCAAAAAGTTGTTACAGAATTTATAAACGAAGGACTCCAACAAAATGAGAAAATCATCTATGTAACTGATTCACATAGTCCTGAAATTATTAAAAATTATTTAAAGTCTTCCAGCTTTTCCATTACCTCTTGTATAAAATCTGGACAACTGAATATTTTTAAATTAAGTGAAATTTTTTTGAATAAATCCGAAAATTTATTTTCTAAATTAATTCCATCAATTAAATTTATGATAAAAAATGCCGTTGATGAAGGGTATTCGGGGTTACGGGCAACAGGTGAAATGTCCAGTATATTTCACGAAATTATTTGCCAAATAAATTTATACAACCGATTACTCGAATATGAATCTAATTTAAATACAATTATTTCTGAGAGTAATCTTTCTATGTTATGTCAATATGATGTACGAACACAAAATGCATTATTACTCACACCTTTACTATCAATTCATCCTAAAATTATTTTAAGAACAGAAATTTTTGCGAATGAGAAATATATCCCGCCCTCAGAATTTAAAAGCAATCTAACTATCCCCATTTTCCAAAAGTGGTTTAAAAGTGAATCCTACAATAAACTCAAAGAGGAAGTTGAGGCTTTAAAGGAATTAGATCGTGAAAAAAACCAATTACTTGATGAGCTCGCCCATGAAATCCGAAATCCTCTCTCTTCTATTTTGGGATTTACAGAACTCCTTATGCAAGATGATGCTAACCTTTCTCCTTTTCAAAAAGAAGCTATTGAAATAATTTCACGCAATGTTAATAGAATAATTCGTTTAATTTCACTTCTTTTGAATAAAAGTCGATTAGAAAGAAATCAATTCGTTCTGAAAAAAGAACCATTTCGTATAGATCTTTTAATAAACTCTGTTGTTGATGAATTAAGTTTTAATTTGAAACAGAAAGCGCATAAACTCCACTTGAATGTGCCAGAAAATCTCATCGTGGTTGCTGATAAAGATCAACTTTATCTCGTGATTTTGAATCTTCTTTCGAATGCAATTAAATATACCCCCCCTAAAGGCGATATAACTATTCACGTTAGAAAACAAAAATCAAAATTACATTTCTCTATTACTGATACAGGCATTGGTTTTACGCCAGAAGAAAAATCACACCTTTTCAAGAAATTTTCTAAAATAAAAAGAGCATTAAAGGAAGAGCGGGGTTATAGTAAAGGGGTCGGATTGGGTCTCTATATCTCAAAAAGTATAATTGAACAACATGGCGGTAGAATAGACGCATTTTCAAAAGGGCTGAATCAAGGGGCGACATTTTTCTTTGAAATTCCATGTGAATGATTATGTAATGTTCCTTTTTTTTGATCGCGTTCTCAATTTGCTCATCATTCTCTTTTTTCAATAGAGGTTAAATTCGAAGATTTCTTATAAGATCGATATTTAATTCTAGAATGGATGAGCTCAGACCATCTAGAAATGATGAAAGGAAAGTCTGAAACTCATATTTATATCCTTAATAAATTGAGAGCCAGTAGTCTAAAATTTGCAGAATTTATTCAAGAAAGCTCGGTTGTTCCAGAAATATTATTACTGAATTTTCCATCAACAACTCAAAAATTGCTCGAAGCCTACGGAAATGGTTTGCTTTCTGATGAAGAGTTTTGGAATACTTGGCAAGAACTTTTTGATCTTTCAGATCCTTTTATTAAAGCATTACAATATCAATTTACACCCATCGTTCAGACTATTCCGCTATTGCGATTTCGAAACCCACAAATCCAGCTTATCCCTTACCAAGATGACCAAGCCCTAAGCCTTATGAAGCATTTTAAAGAGCAACTCCTCCTTCTTACTTACCGAACTAGAGTCACTCGAAAAATCGATCTAACGGCATGGAAAGAATATCTTTTCGATGAATATGAATGGAACAAATCCTGCATAGAACAACTCAATACACGCATTCTTATGTACTTGCAGAAGACGAAACAGAATGCTATCCTTTATCAGGGTGATGTCAAAAGTTTACGGCAAATTTTATTAGAAGAAGGGTATATCCCAAAAGTTAAACATTTTGGTAGATACTGGAGAGCTCCATTGGAAGTCTTATCTTATTTAATTGGGACCAAAGGACTTGAAAATATTCCTGATAAATGTATTCAAGAATGTATCAAAGCACATATTACCTATATCGATTATATCCTCTCAACACCTACAATTGACGATGCTCATGACCGTTGGACTGGTGAAAAAATAAAAAAATCTCTATAAAATTACTCTCAACTATTTCCAATAAATATTTATAATCTTTTTTGGAAAATATCCTCCTACCTCCGCCAAACTAAGAAAAATCGTTCTCTATTTTTGTAAAATATTTTCGAATTATGAAAGAAGTAAATTTTATCAATTCGACTACCTCGAGAAGATATATGAGTTCTATTCGTACGGGCGTTTTTTGGCACGATATTTTCAAAGGGCAGGATTGGCCAATAATCGGCGACAAATTTATGCATTTTCCTGAAGTTTTGGCTGAAGTATTGGATTATGAAAATGTACAACTTTTTGAATCCAAGCCTGTTTCCGATGAATTATTATTAAAAGTTCATACTCCCTATCTTGTAGAAAGTTTCAAACAGGCATGGTATTATGAGGGAGGAAGTCGGACAATTGGGGGAATGGTTGAAGCAATGGAGAAAATATGCGAGGGAAAACTAACGAATGCTCTAAATTTTATGGTTGCTGTTGGACATCATGCAGGAAGAGCATCCGCTTGGGGCGGAACTTATGCATCATTAACAGGACCGGTAATCTATAATGCGCGAGAAAAATATGGTATCAAAAAATTCGCAATCCTTGATACAGATTCTCATCATGCAGATGGAACACGAGAAATTTTCTTTGGAGACCATGATGTACTTCATGTATGTTTTTGCAGCTCCAATGTAATAGAAGATAATGGCACTAAAATTTGTGTTGATGCAGGATATCACACATCTGATGAAAATTATCTAAATCTTGTTCGGAAAGAATTCATTCCCCGTATAAAGGAATTTAAGCCTTATGTAATTATTCACTTGCTTGGACATGATACTGCCGAAGGCGATTATGGAAGCCGAGGGCTAAGTAAGGAGTTTTTTTTGGATTTAGTTCGCCTGGTAAATAAACATGCCAAAGAAATTTGCGAAGGAAGGTACCTTATTACCTCAATGGGAGGCGATCGAGTAGATCTCGCAGATTATATCTTTCCTAATGTTGTGAAAATTTTGTCAGGGCGATAAAGAATGGTCGATGAAAAACAAGTTGAAAAATTATTGAAGAAGGCATTAGAAGATATCATTACAACAGAGACTGCAATTGTATCTTTTCTTAGGTCGGAATATGGTGATGAAGCCGTTCGGAAATTTTATACGGATGTGCGTCCAAAATATATCCTCGAACTGCAATTAGGTATGATTCGCCGCGCAATCGCAAAAATGGCAGCGAAGATTGCCAAAAAAACATTACTCAAACTGATTATCAACACACTAATTGAAAAAGGTGAATGGTATCAACCTCCGAATACAATCGAAGTCGTAAAACTTGAGAAGGAAGGTGCTGAAGTCCGAATTCTCACCTGCAATCGACGAAAAATGTTTAAAAAGATAATGAAAAAAAAGGATAAGTCTATAGAACCAACCTATATTTGTGAAATCATGTGTAAACCTGAACTGATGTACTATCTTTCTTTTATTGGATTAAAACCAACAATTTCAGTCGAAGAAAAAGGATGTTTAGTTTCAGCCGTATGGGATCCCGAAAAAATTCAGTTCGATGAAAGCAATGGTGACGAGTAATGCTCTTAAAGGATAAAATTGCAATAGTCACGGGTGGCGGTCGCGGTATTGGACGCGCAATTGCATTAGATTTCGCGAAAAATGGAGCCGATGTAGTAGTTGCCGCGAGAACAATATCAGAAATTGAATCTGTTGCGGAAGAAATTCGCTCAATCGGATGCCAATCACTCGCTATTCAAACTGATATGACGAAAGAGGACGATATCAAAGCTTTAGTGAAGAAAACAATAGAAAAATTTGGAAGGATTGATATCCTGGTAAATAACGCAGGTGTCTTGATAGAAGCTCCCATTATTGATATGAAAACAGAAGATTGGGATCGAGTTATTAACGTAAATCTCCGCGGCGTCTTTATAATTACCCGCGAAATATTAAAGATTATGGCACAACAAAAATCAGGTTGTATCATTAGCATTGCATCAGGATTTGGTATTGAAGGACAACCTTATTATAGTGCATATGGCGCTTCTAAAGCAGGAGTGCTCCTTTTCAATGACGTTCTTGCAAAAGAAGCACGTTTTATCAAAGCATATGTAATAAATCCTGGATTAATTGAAACCAAGATGACTGAAAAAGCTCCAGGTACAAAAGATCCACCTGAAATTGTAGCGCCTATTGCGACTTATCTTGCCTCGGATGAAAATAAACTTCCTTCTGGAACTGCCGTCAAACGATTACAATTAGATAATTTGAAAGCGGCTATCTTACCGCTCATCCAAGGACGGACTTATCCGACTTGGAATGCCTTATTCCAAGAAATCAAACCTCATTTAAACGAGAAAATACTTCGGAATATCAAAAAATATCGAAAGATGTTGCCCTACCTATTCAAAGATTACCTAACGCAGGAATAACTATTCCAATGCCTATGATGAATTAGTAATAAACTTATTTTTTCTTTTAAAAAATTTTAATCAATCTTCTGAAATCTTTTCTTTTTCGTACAATTTGATTTCTTTTTCATTTCCGTTCAAATCCATAATCTATAGTTCAAATACGTAATCTATTTAAAGAAGGCTAATAAATCCTTGTGATTTTCTAAGAACTTAGAATCTTGGAAAATAATGAATGCTAGATCAAAAAGTTCTCTAAATTTCAAAAGATTTTTACAAAATTCAAGAGTGAAGAAGCTATGAAAAGATGGAGAAAAGTTTCTATAGTTTTCTTGTTTTGGTTTGTATCTGCCATTGTAATCAGTTCCAGCGGATTGACCAACGATCCTTCCTTTAAGGAAAATTCGCAGTATGTCTTAGGAGTAACTCCCATAGTAACTTCGGAATGGTCTAATTGGACTGTGATTTCGGATTCGGTAACGAAGTGGAACGTTGGGTCTAGTTTCGATCCTGATGTTGCATTGGATGAAAATGGAACAGTTCATGTGGTTTGGGTTGATGACACTCCAGGAATATGGGGTACAGATTGGGAAATTATGTATGCTAATTATACAGCTGATAGTGGCTGGTCACACCCATTTGTCGTTTCCGATGAAGGTGCTAATACCTATGATGGTGATAGTGGAGAACCAAAGATAGCAGTTGATTTATTAGGGAATGTCCATGTTGTCTGGCATGATAGAACGGATGGTTGGTGGGGAACCGATACTGAGATTATGTATCGTAAATATACTCCCACTATAGGATGGAGTTCGATTACAGTCATCTCTGACAATAGTTCTCTTTGGAATACCGGTTCTAGTTTAAGTCCAAGTATTGCTATTGATTCTACAGGGCGCATCCATGTTGTTTGGAAAGATGGAACCAGCGGCTGGTGGGGGACTGATTATGAAATTATGTACTGCAGTTATTTACCAAGCACAGGTTGGACTAATCCAATTGTCATTTCCGATAATGAAACTCTCTGGAACGATGATGATAGCGAAAATCCCGCGATAGCCATTGATAATTTATCTAAGATCCATGTTGTCTGGGTTGACGGAACGGATGGTTGGTGGGGAACCGATATTGAAATTATGTACTGTAGTTATTCACCAAGTACAGGTTGGAATAATCCAATAGTTATTTCGGATGGTGATTCTTTATGGAATGATGGTTATTGTGAGGCCCCAGAAATAACTACCGATGAATCAGGAAATGTTTATGTGGTTTGGTGTGATTACACAGATGGCTGGTGGGGAACGGATTCTGAAATCATGTGTGCTAGTTATTTAGTGAATTCAGGCTGGACTGCCCCAATAATTATCTCTGATAATACTTCGCTCTGGAATACTGGAAATAGCGTATTCCCTGATATAGCCAGTGATGAAAATGGCAATATCTATGTGGTTTGGGAAGATAGTACCCCCGGCTGGTGGGGAACGGATTATGAAATCATGTTCGCCAATTATTCAAGTGAAACAGGATGGTCTTCTCCAAAAGTCATATCGGATGATAGCTCAAAAATAAATATAGGGAATTCTCGAGATCCTGCTGTTGCTACGAAAAGCTCTACTCTGATTTCTGTCGTTTGGGAGGATTTCACCCCTGGCTGGTGGGAAACTGATGAAGAAATTATGTATGCTAATTATACCTCCTCCACCACACAAAGCACTGTTGAATCTTCTGGAATACCTGGCTTCTCACTTTTTTATAGCCTATATTCAGTAATTTTGCTTTGTTCTTTAGCGGTGGTATTAAAATGCCTTAAAAAATTCTAAATTCCTTTACTTTTTTTTATTTTTTTGTTATACGAAATAAAAAGAAGAAAAATAGTTATCGAGGAAGCCATTTAGAAGTCCGCTTTTTGTATTCTCGATAATCATCACCAAATAATTCCTCAAGAACTTTCTCCTCATATGATGCCATTCTATCATAAATAATTACGATGCCAATCCAAACTCCCAATGCAATAAGTGAAACCGATAGCACAATAAATGCAAAATAAGTTAGTAAAATGCCTACATACATGGGATGCCGGACTTGATCGAATATTCCTGTTGTAATAACATAATTTGGTTCATGTTCTTCACCACCGAACAAAGCATTGTGCGATCGAATTACAAAAGTCAAGGCGAAAAATAAAACTATTCCGCAAAGGATTATCCGCACTACCATTGGAATGAAGCTCAATATCGGAGTGGTAATTTGAAGAAAACTATCTAGGAAGATAATTATAGTCATAGCTAGGGCTGATGAGAGATGTATTAAATGAGCGCGTGGCATTTCTCTTCCATCATCTTTTTCGTGTCCCATATTCTCAATCCTCAAATGCCGCTTTGGATAGAATTAATTTGAAGATTTTTAATTATTATCAGTTGTCAAATCTTTTAAATTCTCCCTATGTTCAATTAATTTTCATAGGACATTAATCCCATACTATTTAAAATATTAACTTGAATAAAAAGATCGCCTGATTCTTCGCTGAGATCTAAAGCTTCTCGAAAATATTCTATCGCCTTACTATCTTTCCCTACTGTATAAAATAATCGCCCCATATAGTTTAATATTAAAGATTTTTCACTAAGATCACCTACATCTTCAATAATCTGTAGTGCCTGTTGGTATTTCTTCAAAGCATCCTTATAGTTGCCCATTTCATAATATAAAAAGCCTATTTCACTTATATTTTTAGCTTTCAGAATTAGATCATCCACTTTCTCGCTAAGGTTTAAGGACTGTTGAATAAAATTCAATGCTTCACTAAATTTCCCCAATCTTTTATACACATCACCAATATAACTTATGGTTGTTGATTTCCCAGCTAAATCACCAATTGCTTTATAAATCTTAAGAGATTGCTGAAAAAAATTCAATGCATCGCTATATTCTCCAATTACTTTATACACCAGCCCCATTTTGTTCATAATTCTTGCTATCCAAGTTTTTTTATTAAATTCTCTAAATATCTCCAAGGCTTGTTGATAATATTTAATAGCCTCACCAAATTCGTATAGTATATAATATGTTTCACCAATTTGAAATAAACATCTTGCCGCCCATTCTTTATAATCATTTTTATGAGCAATGTTGAGAGCTTGTTGGTAATATTGTAAAGCGCTCCCCATATCCCCCTCTTCTTGTGCTTCTTGGGCCTGTTCTACCAAATCTTTAATTTTCTCTTCCAAAAAATTCCCTCTAATATGAATATCAACAAATTTAAGTCTTTTAACGTTTAAAAGGTTTCTCAATAAAAGTTTATTGAGTATTTGAAAGTATGAGATAAAGCGCCCAGGGAGGAGCTACTATCCTTTAGTGAATAATAAGTGCATGGATTGGGTAGAGGAGAGCACCCTAAAACATAGATTGAAATGAAAACTATACCTATTATAACATTAAGCGATATAATACGATATAATTAATAGAAAAAAACGTTCTAAAAGAAGATAATCGTTGTAGGCATTTTGTGCTTTAAATAGTTTATTGTAATTAAAATCGTATTTCAAATGTCCTAAATTCTCCTGTTGATTCAAGCCATTCAATCTGTATATCGGTAACGCGCGCATACCGGGGTCCTCTCTTTAAAAATTTGATAAATTCCTTGAGAACGTCTTCAGGGGCTTCCGCTAAAACTTCTACTCGCCCATCTCGGAGATTTCTGACCCATCCTACGACTCCGAGCTGTCTTGCCACATCTTCCGTAACCCACCGAAATGCCACGCCTTGAACTCTTCCAGATATATACACATGAATCCGTTTCAGCATACTTTATTCACCATTTACAAAGTTTTTCCAACATAATTTAAAATTTTATTATTTATCCATAGTCTATTAATCTATCAGCGAATTTTTCTATAATCTACATAGGGGCGAAATTTTCCTTGCTTTTCAGCTTCTTCTAAAAGTTTAATATATTTCCGAAGATTACTTTTCGTATTAGCTCTTATAATTGACCAATCTGCCTCGATTGCCCCCGTAGGGCAAACTTTTTCGCAGAACCAGCAGAAAATACATCCTTCTTTCTGAATTTCAGGAGGATTAGTAGATATATCAACGGCATCTCCTGGACATTCTGTCTGACACAACATACATTGAGTACATTTCTCCATATTAATCTGAAATTTAGGGGAAATCATCCGCAAGGTCTTAGGTGTAAGCAATTTGGAATCTTTCGCCCACCAGGTATCTTCAATCAATTTAAAGTTGGGAATTAAGTTTAGGTTGCCTTGGCGAATTTTTTCACTAATTCTACAAATCTTTTTCCCAAATTCCTCCGCCTCTTTTAATTCAATCTCATCAGGATGCCCATAGGTATGCATTGGCTTCGGATAGAATTGAAGAGACGAATCAGAATAGGAATCAAAAGCACCAATCACAACGAATCCTTTTTCCTTCAATTCTTCACTTAAATAATAAAAAGTATTGCCTAAACAAGAACCATGTGTGGCGAAAATAAATGCATGCATGTTCTGCATTTCAGGAAGGTTATTTATGAAGCGTTGAACATTTAGAGGTTCTCTATAAAAGAATGTGGGAGTACCAAAACCGATTAAATCATACTTCCGTAATCCACTTGGATCAACATTTTTAATTTTAATTAAATCACATTCTGCCCCTACGGATTTAATCCCTGTACGAATCGCCTCTGCGATTTTTTTCGTTCCGCCTGTTTGGGAGAAATAAATAATTAAGGTTTTCAAAATACCACTTCATTAACAATTTTATATTCACATACGGGTATAATTTCATTTTATTACTGAGATCTAAATATAAAGCCTTTATAATTCATTATCCATTAAATGAGTTATACAAATTGAGAAGGATTTTACATGGTTTCCACACGAATAAAAGTTTTGATTCCCCTCATTGCGGTAGTTCTAATCATTGCCTTGGTGATAGTTCTTATTCCAAAGAAGGAGAATTGCGAGATTATAGAGCCCTATTATCATAAAATCTACTCCGCTACCTCCACAGATGGGTTAAATTGGGTAGTGAATACAACCTTACTATTTGACCATGCGTCAGTGCCGGGAGCCGTCTATTACAATAATAAAATTTATCTTTATTTTGTTAACGCTGAATGTGGCGAAAAACTAAGCGTCGCAATTAGTGAGGATAATGGTTCTAGCTTCATTGTGTATGATGTTAAGATTACTGGTTCAAATAGCCCTCGCCCAGTAGATCCGAATCCGATTCTCGATGGCGGTCAAATTCGCTTGACATACGTAGGAAATCTCGGGGATTCAACTCAAAAAATTGTCACGGCGCTTTCATCTGATGGGATCAACTTTATCGAAGAAGCGGTAATATTTACAGGGGAAGGAATTGTTGATCCCGATTTATTTAAGTATGGTGCAACTGAATGGATACTTTTCTGCGGTAGTCCTGGGAATCATTTGATTAAAGCAAATTCTTCCTCTGCAGCTGGGACTTTTGTAGAAGACACTTCCTTTAATTTCACGGCTGCTGTCCCCTCTACCCATTTCATTAATGGCAAGTACTATACATATCATATTGGCTCTGGTCCCGGAATCTGTGTAGCAGAATATAATAGTAGCGGACTGACAGTCATCGGTACTGATATCATCAAAGGATTTAGCGGTATAGTAGCGGATCCAACCGTCGTTATCTTAGGTCCTGGAGATTATATTATGTATTTTAAGCAACGGAATCCATAACGCTTAAAAATCTCCCTTTTTTTATTGCGCTTTAGATTTCCAACGATAATAAAAATATTGCGCTTTTATAACTTCGATGAGTTCATCCATTGTATGATACATATTCATCCGTTTTTTAATGAGTGGAACGCTTTTACTATTTATTTCGGACATGAGCGTGAATAAATAGATTGGTTTTTGGTATTTTTTCTCAAGACGCTGAAGAGTCTTGGCAATTTGTGTTTCAAGAATTGTAGCACGTTCATCAAAAGGTGAAAATTCCCCTACATTAGCAATGATAAATCCATCGATCTCATCACTTTCAAATACTTTTCTGATAATTTTTACCATCAAACTAAAATCCATCGTATCTGCCGCGCCAAAATCTACTGGATTTTTTACTGAAACGCGATAATTTGGAAGAATTGTTTTCAGTTCAGCTTGGAGTTCCGTAGAAAATTCGGGGACTTCGAATCCCGCCGTCGAGAGGGCATCTGTCAAAATGATTCCCCAGCCTGCCCCTACCATCATAATGGCGAAGCGAGGTCCTTGGAGTGGCGGATGTCTTAGAAAAGAATGGCATGCAAGTAGTCCATATTCTAATCGACGAATTTGAATAGCCCCCAATTGTTTTATTAAACTTTGAAAAATTTGTTGCGATCCTACAAGATGAGCTGTATGAGATAGTGCGGCTCTTTTAACTGCAGCAGTTTCGCTTGTTTTCCATATTAGAATTGGTTTTTCGGGAGTAACTTTTTTCAAAACTGATTTGAATCGTTCTCCATCCTTTACCCCTTCTATATATAATAGCATGACCTGGACGGTGGGATCTTTGCTGAAATATTCGACATAATCGGTAACGGTTAAATCCGCCTCATTTCCGACACTTATATATTTTCCAATGGTTAAATTGCGAGGAGGTCCCCAAATAGAGAGTGAATTGCCTACAAACCCGCTTTGTGTAATGAATGCAACTGGACTTTCCTTCAGGAATTGGGGTGCTAATGGACTAGCATTTATTGGGACTGCCGTGTTGTAAAACCCTGCGCAATTTGGTCCTTGTAACCGAATCTGATATTCCTTTACGATCCGTTTCAATCCTTCCGCAAATTTTTTCCCCTCAATGGTTTCTGAGAAACCTGCCGAGATAATGGTTGCTACCTTCACATTTTTATCCGCACATTTTTCCAAAGTGGAAATTACTTGTGCCGCAGGCACTATAACTAAAGCTAAATCGATATCTTCTGGAATATCACTAATAGACTTATAAGCTTTCTCCCCTAATACGAATTCATGTTTTGGATTGACTATATATACATTTCCATAGGTCTTATATGCTAATAGATTGACACCTATCCAATGCCCCCATGAATATTCTCTATCACTCGCCCCAATTATTGCAATAGATCTCGGATGGAAAAAATAATCTATGCTATCGCTCATATAAACGCCTTACAATCGACTGAATATTAAAGTTACTAAAGATGCTTTCAACAAATTATTTCAAAAGGTAAAGAATTTCTTAAAGGCTTAAAAACCTAAAGAACAAAATTCTAATTATCTTTCTTATTAGCAAATGCGTAGGTTTCAAATATGCCTGCTAAAATCGATTTTAAGAAAAAATTTAAACATCTCTATCAACCACCTGCAGATGAAGTAGTGATTGTTGAAGTCCCCGAGATGCAATTTTTAATGATTGATGGGGAAGGCGACCCGAATACTTCTCAAACCTATCAAGATACATTTGCGGTGCTCTATCCTGTATCCTATACGTTGAAATTCATGAGTAAAGCAAATGGAAAAGACTATGTGGTTCCTCCCCCTGAAGGCTTGTGGTGGGCTGAAGATATGAATGATTTTCTGACTGGTAACAAGGAAAAATGGAAATGGACAATGATGATTATGGTTCCTGATTTTATTAACAAAGAAATGGTGGAAGAAGCTATCAAAAAAGTCAAAGAGAAAAAGCCTAATCTACCTGAGATTTTCTCTGAACTACGTTTTGAAAAGTTGCATGAGGGAAAATGTGCGCAAATTATGCATATTGGTCCTTATTCAGAGGAAGCCCCTACTATTGAAAAGCTTCATGCCTTTATTAAGGCGCAAGAAGGCACCTTTGATGGGCGCGTCCAAAAACATCACGAAATTTATCTGAGCGATCCAAGACGTACCAAACCTGACCGCCTCAAAACAGTTATCCGACAGCCATTTACTTAAAAATTTGTCTCCTCTTTAATCTTTTCAGAATTAAATCAATTTTTTTGGTGATTTAGATGACTAAAATTCAATATACTCCGAGTTGGAAGTCATTGCG
>SUPS01000020.1:0-13130 GCA_005191415.1 Candidatus Helarchaeota ASGARD archaeon Hel_GB_A | reverse complement strand
TATGGAAAAGACTTCTCATATGATGATTTCATACCATTATTTAATAAAGAAATTCAGAATTGGGATCCCAACGCTTGGGCTGAATTATTTCAAAAAGCTGGTGCTCGATATGTAGTCCTTGTTACAAAACATCATGACGGCTTTTTACTATGGCCCAGCGAGTATCAAAATCCTTATAAGAAAGGATATCTCGCATCAAGAGATATTGTGGGCGAACTTACGAAGGCAGTCAAGGAAAAAGGATTAAGAATGGGTTTTTATTACTCAGGAGCACTAGATTGGAGCTTTACTGAAACGCCTATTCAAGATTTCATTACCTTTGTGAAGCATGGTCCTTTAGACCCTGAATATGCTGAATATGTCGATAAGCATTGGTATGAACTCATAGATCGATACGACCCCGCCATCCTTTGGAACGATATTGGATATCCCCCTCTCGGAAAAGAAAAAGAAGTAATAGCTTATTTCTATAACAAAACTCCAGAAGGCGTAATTAATGATCGTTGGATGAAATTAACGAAAAATCTGAGACGCCTTCTCAAATTTTGGCCAATTAAAGTTCTGGTAAGTTGGCTTGCAAAACGTGCACTAGTAAAAGGAACGGCGAGCTCAACATTGAAACCTCCCCACTGCGATTTTCGAACACCCGAATACGCTCACTTCAATAAAATTATGAAGTTTAAATGGGAATCCACCAGAGGCATTGGTCATTCTTTTGGTTACAATAAAATGGAACCACTAAGTAATTATCTGAATTTGCAAAAATTAGTCCATATGTTTATTGATATAGTGAGTAAGAATGGGAATCTTTTGTTGAATGTAGGTCCAATGGCGGATGGCACAATTCCTGAAATCCAAAAGAAATTGCTATTAGATTTTGGCAAATGGCTCCAAATCAATGGTGTGGGGCTTTTTGAGACGCGCCCATGGATCCGTGCCGAAGGACAAACTCTTGATGCGTTAGAAATTCGATATACTCGAAAAGAAGATACCCTTTATGCCTTTATACTTGGAAAACCAGAACCTCCACAACTCGGAATTAAATCATTAATAGTCGAAAATGATACCGAAATTAAGTTACTTGGAAATCCAAATCACCTAAATTGGAAACAGGATGGAAAAAATCTCATAATTTCTATCCCTGAAAATTTGTATTCTGCGCCTGCATATGGGTTTCAAATAATCCCTCTCCCTAAACAAATTAACAAATGATTATAGAATAGATTCTTATTTTCCTTAACCATTACTTTAGCAAGCTAAACATCATCTACGACGACCAAATTTGAGATTGATTTGAGCATGCCTCGCCGCGATTTTACTATTTGGTTAATTTTATCTGGGTTTTATTTCAAAGAACTGACGCGGAGCCTATTATTACCTAATTTGATTGTCATCTCCCACTTTTTTTTCGGCACAAGTACTTTTGAAGCCGTAGAAATCGGTTTATTAATCACTATGCAATTGGGTGCATCAGCAGTTGCTTGCCTCTTGTTTGGGATACTAGCTGATCGAAAATCGCGGAAAATGATCGCTATTATCTCCCTCATAATTTGGCTAATAGGCATAATCTTAATCATTTTTACCCTTCATTATCTTCAACTTCTCATTGGTGAATTATTAGTAGGGTTTGGATTTGGAGGTTATACTCCTGTAGCACAAGCAATCATCGGCGATGCTACACCATCGGAGCGGAAAGGACGCATTTATGGATGGTCTTCCATATTAATGCTCCTTGGATTCTTCTCAGGATTAATGCTTGCAAGTGTATTCTCCCCAAATTGGCAGCTCCCCTTTCTTATTGCTGGACTACCACTATGTATTCTTATCGTTCTTTATAGCATCCAAGGGACACAATATAAATTAGGAATGCATGACGACAAATTAAAAGCAATTCTCACTTCAGACAATGATTTGACTTATGATTATTGTTTAACACGGGATGCTTTTAAAAAGATTTTACAGAATAAAACTAATCTGCTCATTTTTATAGAAGGTATCTTTTCTATACTGGGAATTTCTATTATTACGACTTATTTTTTCCCCTATTTGGAAGAAAGTGCTGCTCATGTCACTCCATTAGTAATTAGTTTAATTACTTTGTTAATAATCACTCCTGTTAATATCGCAGGTATTATCTTTTGGGGATGGATAGGAGATCGATTCGAGAAAAAATATTCCCGAATTAGGGTCCTTTTAATAGCACTTAGCTTCACAATAACCACTCCTCTGTTTATTTTTGCTTTTTGGATACAAGGCACCCCTGCATCGGAAACTAGTACCTTATGGGCTGCTTTAACAAACCCAGGAGTAATGTTATTTGTATTAATTTTTGCAATTGGCTATTTTATTGCGGTAATTTATGATCCTAATCAACCTCCTATCATAAATGCAATCAATTTACCAGAAACACGAGGATCGGTATTCGCTTTGAATCGCTTTGTAGAATTGATAGGCGGTGCATTAGGTCCTCTCGTTGTCGGAATATTTTTTGAAAGTATGGGGCAAAACTTTTCTATTGCCATGACATTGGGCATATTATTCATGATCCCGGGTATTTTTTGCTGGTGGATGGCATTAAAAACTTATCCTATCGATCATAATACTATAGAATCTATCTTGGAAAAACGAGCTCGTCTGATTAATGAGCAAAAAATGAAATTAACTGAAAAATAAACTTTAATAGATAAAATTTTACAATTGTTAGAAAATAAAAAATTGATTCATCCTTTTGAATTTTATTAGGTGAGCCATGTATGACATACGTGTTGGATTTATTTAAATTAGATGGAAAGGTCGCGATCGTTACTGGAGGTGCTGCAGGAATCGGTATTTGGATGGCGAAGGCTCTCGCCGAAGTTGGGGCAAAAGTTGTAATTTCTGGAAGAGGGCGCCATGGTAATTTAGATGAAGTGGCAAAAGAAATAAGTGAGATAGGTCCCGAATGTATCGGTATTAAGTGCGATGTAGGTGAAGAAGATCAAGTAATCAATTTAATAAAAAAGACGGTAGATCACTTTGGAAAAATTGATATTTTAGTCAATAATGCAGGTATTACGTGGGGCGCCCCAAGCGAAGAGATGACGCTGGCTGATTGGAATAAGGTATTGAAAACCAATATGACGGGAACTTTCCTCATGTCGCGGGAAGTAGGAAAACAGATGATTAGTCAGAAAGGGGGCAATATTATCAATTTAACATCGCTCTGGGCTTTTCGTGGCGCTGAATGGGGCGCAATTGGCTATGCAAGCTCGAAAGCCGGAGTTGTTGGATTTACTAGGCAACTCGCAATTGAATGGGCTAAATATAAAATTCGTGTAAATGGTCTTGCGCTCTCTTGGTTCCCATCTGCAATGAGCAAATTTTTCATCCAAAATTTCGGAAGGGCAATCAAGAAGGCGACACCTTTAAAGCGTATAGGGACTGAAAACGATATCAAAGCTGCAATTGTTTTCTTAGCTTCAGAAGCATCTTCGTACATTACTGGACAAATTCTTTGCGTTGATGGCGGCGTTCTCGCGAAAATGGGAATGGCCATGTAACTTTTTCTTTAGAATTAAATACTTAACATAATATTTTTCTTTTTCAAGATTCATTCAAATAAATTTGTTGTTTTCCCATCAGTTCGACGAAGGAAAATCTTAAATAATTAAAGCCTTATGGGAATATTTTCTTTTTGTAATTCTTTTTTCAGCTCCATTATATCGATTTCTCGAAAATGGAAAATTGACGCTGCCAAAGCGGCAGAACAATCTGTCTGAATAAATACATCCTTTATGTGTTGAATTGTACCAGCGCCGCCAGATGCAATAATAGGGATATTTGTTCTTTTAACTACTTCTTTTGTAAGTGGAATATCATAACCATCTTTAGTTCCATCGTAGTCCATACTGGTAAGCATGATTTCTCCAGCGCCCAGTTCTTCGACCTTTTGTGCCCATTGAATGGCATCGATTCCCATCGATTTTCGTCCGCCGTAAATGTATACATCCCACCAACAGAGCCCCTCTGGGGTTTCAACAAGAATACGGTCTTTAGGAGGTGCCTTTTCATCAACATATACGCGTTTTGCATCAATGGCACAGACGATGCATTGACTTCCAAACATCCGCGATGCTTCTGTTAAAATTTCTGGTGTTTTAACAGCAGTAGTATTAATAGAAACTTTATCGGCTCCAGCCTTCAGAATGGTCTGAATATCTTTTACAGTCCTTATTCCTCCCCCAACTGTGAAAGGAATGAAAAGTTGATCTGAAGTGCGTTGCACTACATCTAGTAGAATATCTCGTTTCTCATGAGATGCTGTAATATCTAAAAAAATAATTTCATCTGCACCTTGTTCTTCGTATAATACGGCTAATTCCGGAGGATCTCCTGCATCTCGAATATTTACAAATCGAACCCCCTTTACGACACGCCCATTTGTCATGTCTAAACAGGGAATAATTCGTTTTGCTAACATTGTATCTCACGTCCTAGGATTATTGTTGATTTATGGTTATTTCTTTATAAAATTAATAAAGTTCTTTAATATCTTTAAACCTACAGTGCTACTTTTTTCGGGGTGAAATTGAGTTGCGAAAATATGATTCTTTGCAACCATCGAAGCAAATTCAACCCCATACTGAGTAGTGGCAATGATAATTTCAGGGGCTGTAGGTACAGGGTAATAAGAATGGACAAAATATACATAACTCTTATCATCAATTCCCTCAACAAGAGGATTGGTATAATCTTTAATAAATATTTGATTCCAGCCCATATGAGGGGTAACTACGGTTTCTGGCAATCTTATAACTCGTCCTCCAAAAATATTTAGCCCTTTGTGAAGTCCAAATTCTGTACTTTCCTCAAATATTAATTGAAACCCAAGGCAAACTCCAAGAAAAGGCTTCCCTTCTTG
The DNA here is from genome assembly GCA_005191415.1 of Candidatus Helarchaeota ASGARD archaeon Hel_GB_A. Lineage (GTDB taxonomy): Archaea > Asgardarchaeota > Lokiarchaeia > Helarchaeales > HEL-GB-A > HEL-GB-A. Next base: position 8,230 of record SUPS01000020.1, on the reverse strand, counting down.
AATCTGAGATAAAATTATCTCTTTTAATGAAGCGAGATTCTTCATGGCATCTCCAAATGCGCCTACCCCTGGAATAACGATTCCGTCAGAGCTCTTAATTACATTTGGGTCTTTTGTTATTTGAACGGATGCTCCAACTTTTTTTAACCCACTACTAATACTCTTTAAATTTCCCATTTCATAGTTAATAATTGCAAGATTAACCATCGTCATCACTCAATATCTCTTATTCTAGTTCTACGGTTGCAGGAGGTTTATTAGAAACATCATAAACAACTCGATTCACCCCTGGTACTTCATTGATAATACGGGACGCGATGTGTTCCAGTAAATCCCAATCAATCTTGGCAAAATTGGCAGTCATTGCATCTTTACTTTCTATTATTCGAATAAGAACCATATTTTGGTATGTGCGAGCGTCGCCCATGACACCAACCGATTTAATAGGAAGATATCCTGTAAATGCCTGCCAAACTTTATTATAAATTCCCGCCTTTTTAATCTCTTCAATTAATATGGCATCTGATTCTCGAACGATCCGTAATTTTTCTTCGGTCACTTCACCAATTATTCGTATTGCTAAAGATGGCCCTGGAAATGGATGTCGTTCAATAAATTCCCGCGGAATTCCTAATTGCTCTCCGACCTTTCGAACTTCATCCTTATATAATAACTGAAGCGGTTCTATAACTTGTAATTTCATTTTCTCAGGTAATGAAACGTTATGATGGCTTTTAATTCTTGCAGAAGTACGGCTGGTTACTCCCGATTCTATACGATCAGGTGCAATAGTTCCTTGACCAAGAAATTTGATTTCACCATATTGCTTTTTCAGCTCCTCAGCCTTGGCTTCAAAGACTTCAATAAACGTATAGGCAATGATTTTCCGCTTTTCTTCGGGATCAGTGATTCCTTTCAACCGGGATAAAAACAATTTAGATGCATCTTCTACAAAAAAATGTTTAAATTTCAAAATATTTTGGAATCTATATTTGACTTCAGCCACTTCATTTTTTCGCATTAATCCATTATCCACAAAAATACAAAAAATGCGATCACCGATTGCTTTCTCAATAAGTATCGCTGCAACTGTAGAATCAACTCCACCACTTACAGCCATAATTACTTTCTCATTTTGGACTTTTTCCCGAATTTTCGAAATGGTTTCTTGAATAAAATCTGCCATTTTCCAATTTTGTTTGCATTTACAGATATCATAGACAAAATTTTTGAGAATTTGCATTCCTTTAGGTGTGTGACTGACTTCGACGTGGAATTGGACCGCATAAATCTGCTTATTTACATTTTGGAAGGCTGCAATGGGGCAAGTTTCAGATGATGCAATCAATTCAAAATCAGCGGGCAACTCGGTAATTTGATCACCATGACTCATCCAAACCGTTTCGGTGGTATTTAACCCTTTAAGTAACGGTTTTTTCTTAAGAATTTTAAGTGTTCTTTTTCCATACTCTTTTTTAGGCAATGAATCTATTTTTCCTGCAAATGAATAGGCAATATGATGTAAGCCATAGCAAATCCCGAGAACTGGAATCTTATTTTCTTCACAATAGGCAAAAAATTCTGAGGAAATTTTAGGACTATCTTGTGCATATATACTCTGAGGTCCTCCTGAGAGTATAATGCCTTTTGGTTTAAAAGATTTAATCCGATCTAGCTTTACATTAAATGGCAGGACTTCAGAATAGACTGATAATTCTCGAATACGACGAGCAATAAGGTGGGTGTATTGTCCACCGAAATCCAAAACCAAAATAGTATCGGGCTGGTTCAAAGTATCTATTCCTACAATTTTTTCTCTTAATAATAAAGAAGGATTAGTACTTTATTAAATTCCGTACCGAAATGGAAGTTTATCGAGGTATTCGTTAAGTGGGATGATAGTGAACTCTCTCCTTTGTGCCTTTTCAAGCGCAATTACTAAGGCGGTGGCAAGCTCTAAATTTGTAATTACGGGAATATTAAATTCAACAGCCGTTCGGCGAATTTCATATTCATCCTCGAGAATATCTAACATCTTTTCTAACGTCCGAGTTGCTGGAATGTTAATGATAAGATCGATCTTTCGGTCTATGAGATAATCGAGTATATTAGGTTTCCGTTTTGGTTCCTTTATTTTATGAAGAACTGTAACAGGTATATCATTCTTGATAAAAATTTCTGCTGTATGTTCTGTGGCGTAAATTGTATAACCCAATTTTATCAACTTTTGAGCAAGTGGTACAATTTTCTCTTTAAGTGGTGTTCCGCCTCCAACGGTAATTAAAACATTACCACCATTGAGGGGAACATTGAATTCTGCCGCAAGGAGTCCTTTGAGGAGAGCTTCATAGAAATCTTCACCAATACAGGCTACTTCTCCAGTACTGACCATTTCGACTCCTAAGATTGGATCTGCGCCTTGTAGGCGCATAAAAGAGAATTGCGGAATTTTGGTACTGCAATATGTAATATCGGGTGTTTTTAAAATTCCAATCTCCCGTAAACTTTTCCCTAACATAACTGAAGCTGCTAGTTCTATTAAATTCACTCCCTTTGTCTTGGAAACGTAGGGCATAGATCGACTTGAACGTAAATTGCATTCGATAACATACACGTTATTATCTTTTACGATATACTGAACATTGAAAGGTCCTTTAATTTGAAGAGCTCTGGCGATCTCTCCCGTATATAGTTCAATGTTCTTAATAACCGTTGAATCGATTGTAATGGGAGGGATTGACATCGATGCATCACCACTATGAATACCTGCATTTTCCACATGTTCTATTACTGCCCCAATCAAGACATCTTCGCCATCGGAAACGGCATCTACCTCCACTTCACGCGCATTTTCAATGTATTTTGAAATAACTACAGGGTATTCTTTGGAAATACTAGCTGCAAAACGTAAATAATCTAACAGCTGTTCATCTGAATAGGCAACTCGCATAGCCGCTCCACTTAAGACATAACTAGGACGAATTAGGACTGGATACCCAACGGATTGGGCGAATTGTTGTGCTTCTTCAAGTGTATTTAAAGCATTCCATTGGGGTTGTCCAATATTTAATTGGTCCAAAATACTGCTAAACTTAGACCTATCTTCTGCTTTATCAATATTTTTTCCTAAAGTACCGAGAATATTAACATAACGTGTCTGATAATATTGACGTGCCATTGCCAATTTAGGAGCTAAGTTATTGGGAGTTTGTCCTCCTACAGATACTACAATACCATAAGGATCCTCTTTTTCATAAATATCAAGAACACGTTCAAGTGTCATTTCTTCAAAATATAGCTTATCACTTATATCATAGTCTGTAGAGACTGTTTCTGGATTGTAATTAAACATAATTACTTCATCAACGCCTTGTCTTTTCAAAGCCCATACAAGATTAACGGATCCCCAGTCAAACTCGACACTACTTCCAATTCGATAGGTTCCTGAGCCTAATACAATAATTTTTTTACCCTTTGTCTCAAAATCTAAATCATCAGTCGTGCCCCCATACGTCGCGTAAAGATAATTCGTTTGGGCAGGCCACTCTGCGGCAAGAGTATCGATTTGTTTAATGACTGGATTTATTGAATTACGTTGACGCATTCTCCTTATGCTTAAATCTTGCATTTTCAAACATTTTGCAATTTGTTTATCGGAAAATCCATATTTTTTCGCCTTTGCAATTAATTGCGTTAATTTTTCCTCGTTATCCAGCATATTAAAATCAGATAATTCTTTTTCAATTTCTACGATATGGCGTATTTTATAAAGATACCATCGATCAATACCTGTTAATTGAAAAATCTCATCAATTGAAATTCCTCTCTTAATTGCCTCAACAATTTTGAAAATGCGTTCATCAGTAGGTTCAGCTAATTCCTTTTTTAATTGGCTAATTGAAATATTGCTTACTTCTTTATCATTGCCGACTAATCCTAGTTTTCCAATTTCAAGCATTCGAATCGCTTTTTGGAGTGCTTCTTCAAAATTTCTCCCGATTGCCATAACTTCACCGACACTTTTCATCTGAGTGCCAATCCGACGACTTACTTCTCCTCTGAATTTAGTTGTATCCCAACGCGGAATCTTAACAACTAAATAATCTAATGCCGGTTCAAAGCAAGCTGTAGTCATATTTGTAACTTTGTTAATTAACTCAGGAAGTGTATAACCGATAGCTAATTTAGCTGCGATATATGCAAGAGGATAACCTGTTGCTTTTGAAGCCAAAGCACTAGATCGTGAGAGTCGTGCATTGACTTCAATAGCCCGAAATTCTTCTGAATGTTGATGTAATCCATATTGAATATTACATTCACCCACGATTCCAAGTTGCCGAATTACGCGAATGGATGCATCGCGGAGAAGATGATATTCAGAATTTGTTAAAGTCTGAGAGGGGGCAATTACTATTGAATCGCCGGTATGAATGCCTAGAGGATCAAAATTTTCCATATTACAAACAGTAATACAATTGTTTTCATAGTCTCGAACGACTTCATATTCAATTTCTTTCCAATGCGGAATATCTAAATATTCTTCCACTAAAATTTGCCGAATCATACTTTGAGATAATCCAACCTTTACCATGTCAATAAATTCTTTTTCATTTCTAGCGACCCCTGACCCTTTTCCCCCTAACGTATAAGCAACACGAATAATAATGGGATAACCAATTTCCCTTGCAATTTCCAATGCTTCTTCTAAATTGGTGGCACTTTTACTTTTCGCAATTTTAACACCTGCTTGAAGCATCGCTTGACGGAAGAGCTCTCTATCTTCTGTATCTTGAATAGCTTTAATGGGCGTTCCAAGAACTTGAACACCATATTTTTCAAATACGCCCTGCTCTGCTAGTTCCACACCACAATTGAGCGCAGTTTGCCCCCCGAAGGCAAGCATTACGGAATCAGGACGTTCTTTCGCGATTACTTTTTCGACAAAGTCCGGTAGAAGTGGTAATAGATAAACTTTTCCCGCAAGTTGAGGATCTGTTTGAATTGTAGCAATATTTGGATTAATTAAAACGGTATCAATTCCTTCTTCACGAAGTGCTTTAAGACATTGACTTCCCGAATAATCAAATTCGCCTGCTTGTCCGATTCTAATAGCACCCGAACCAAGAACTAAAACTTTTTTTATCCATTCAAACTTGCCCATCTTTAATTTCCCCCCGTTTCGAGGATATGACGATACGTGTCAAATAGATATTCTGCATCTACGGGTCCTGGGTAATGTTCTGGATGAAATTGAACAGAAAAAGCCTTCTTCTTTGTATGTTTTACCCCTTCGACCGTTTTATCATTAGCATTAACAAACCAGAGCTTCAAATCTGTTTGTTGTAACGATTCAACATCGACAGCGAATCCATGATTTTGAGTAGTAATGTAGCACCGTCCCGTTTCTAGATCCATGCAAGGTTGGTTTTGGGACCGGTGTCCATATTTTAGTTTATAGGTATCTGCCCCCATTGCAAGTGAGAAAATCTGATTCCCATAACAAATTCCCATTAACGGTAAATTCTCTTCAACTAGCTCTCGAGTCGTCTCAATAGTAGATTTTAAGCTCGCATGTTTTGGGTCGCCAGGTCCATTGGTAATAAAAAATCCATCGGGATGGTATTCTAAAATTTCTTTGGCTGAGAAATTATAAGGAACACGTATTACTGTGAAATTTCTTGCTAAAAGATTACGGATAATATTTAATTTGGCTCCAACATCAATTAATACAATCTTTATCGAGCCTTTATTTTCATAAATTATTGGATTTTTTATAGATACTTCACCAACTAAGTTCCTTTCATTAGGATCTTGAACTTTCCTCGCTTCTTTAATTAATTTATCAATATCTAAATCTTCACCTTCTTCGCAGACTTTCAATAATCCCAACATGACCCCATGAACTCGCAATTTCTTTGTTAATTCGCGTGTATCAACCCCTTCAATTCCTGGAATGCCTTCTTTTTTCATCCATTGATCTAAGGTCATTTTCATATTCCAATGAGACGGCTCCTTACAGAGCTCATGAATGACCAATCCTGTTATTTTAATTCCTTTAGGGGCTGGATGCTGATTATGTAATTCAACTGGTTGATTTGGTGCATATTCATCAAAATCTGATTCAAAAAAGCGAGGTATATTCCATTTATCCCGGGCATCTGGATCAGGTACTCCATAATTTCCAATTAACGGATAAGTTAAAGTTAAAATTTGTCCCTGATATGAAGGATCTGTCATACTTTCTGGGTACCCTACCATACCCGTATTAAAGACGACCTCTCCATCAACTTGTTTGGTCGCTCCAAATCCAATACCTTCAAAATAGGTGCCATCATTTAATACTAAGATTGCTTTACGGTCTATTGTCATATGCATCAAAATGAATTTCCTAAAATAAGTCATAAAATTACTGTTTCAATTGAAACGTTTATCTAACGGAATGTTATGTTAATTTTATTAGCGATATGCCTCCTTATTCTTATTATAGACATAATACAAAGTTAACAAAACACTATTTATTAAAGAAAAAAATTGTTTAATCCAATGAAATTTATTGCTACTAGGGATGATGTGCAATGGATATTAAGGCAGAAGTTGACCGAATTATCCATTTTATTAAAGATATCGTTCAGAAATCCAAAACAGAAGGTATTATTATAGGTTTAAGTGGCGGAATCGATTCATCTTTAACTGCAACTTTGTGTGTTCGCGCTCTTGGAAAGGAAAAAGTTTTTGCATTAATTTTACCATGTCATTCTGCTCCTGAAGATGTAGAAGATGCCACTTTGGTAGCAAATCATTTAGGTATAAAATTTAAGATTATTGATATAAGCGAAGCCTATGATATCTTTTTAGCGGCGCTCTCACAAGGACAAGAAATCTCCGATCTAGCCAAAGCAAACCTAAAACCACGCCTACGCATGTGTTCGTTGTATTTCTATGCGAATCATATGAACTATTTAGTTGCGGGAACTGGCAATAAATCGGAAGATGAAATTGGTTATTTCACCAAATACGGCGATGGTGGTGTCGATTTTCTGCCAATTCAGCATTTATATAAACGAGAAGTTCGTGAAATGGCTAGATTTCTTAATGTTCCAGAAAAAATCGTGAAACGAAAACCTACCGCTGGGCTCTGGGAAGGACAAACTGATGAAGACGAAATAACTAACCAATTAGGCTTTCCTGTCACATATGAAGTATTAGATGAAATGCTTGATAAGTTAATCAACAATCGATACGATCCCACCGATGAGAAATACCAAAAATTAATAGAATTACGTGAAAAAAATAAACATAAATTACAGGTACCCCCCGCATTGAAACGAGAATAAATTTAGTCGAAAAAACCCTATTTTAATTCCAATCATTCTAAATAATTTAAACATCCGTTTTTGGTTAATTCTATTCGATATTTAAATCCATATTTCTCGGCAAATGGGATCGATTCCATACACCAAAGACAACATTTATCAATTAAGTCTAACCGATGCGATTTTCGAGCATATTTATTAAATATTTTCCGCACACTGCATTTTGTTAGCTCAAATATAGCTTTATCATTTGTTTTTTCAAGTATAACTATATTCTTAGGCGGTTCTATGAATTGTAATTCATTAATCATGAGTTTCAGCCCCTCCTTGATTTTTAATCGTTTGGGAAGTTTCTTGATCAGACTTTCTATCATCTTATAAAAAGTACTCATCTTTAACCGAAAATAACTTTCTTGATTGAAAAAATAATAGTTTTTTAAAGCTTCTAAGCCAAAATTATCTAAAATATATTCTGAAGTCACATAAATTTGAAAAATTAGAAATTCTTTTGCTTCCTCATGAAGCTTTTCTGGCTTCAATTGTTTTACAATCTTAGATCCTGGAATATTTTTCGTATTATCAATCATGCTCATACAAATCCAATAATTTTAACTTTTAATTACTTCTTCTTAAGAATTTATTACCATTTCTATAAAAAAAAGGAAAGATTGAAAAAATCTCTATGGTTCTTTTGCCTTTTTAACAATTAAGCTGCCTAAATAGGCAGTTAATCCGCCTGCCACGGCAATTAGAATTCCTAAGAGGACTCCAGAGCCCGAAGATAATATTCCTGCTAATACTCCACCAACACCTGCTGTTAAGCCACCATTCAATGCAATAATTGCTCCAACTATCTTCAAATCATCTAACTTCGCACCTATTAAAGCTGTGGCACCGCCTGCTATTGCAATTAAGAC
>SUPS01000240.1 GCA_005191415.1 Candidatus Helarchaeota ASGARD archaeon Hel_GB_A | reverse complement strand
TATTTTTCAGATATTAATGGTTTAAAATAAAAAATAAAAAAATAGATAAGAGAATTAAACCTGTTTTTATATTTTTATTTTTAATACATTTAGAATTAGCTTATGGAGTTCATTTACAAATCCGTCAATATCGTCTTCTCTGAATTGAACCCCTCTTCTTGTTCTCAATATTAGAGCTATTTTAAGTCTGAAATACCAAAATTGTCTAATAATTTTCTTTTATTTATAAATTTAACTAAAATATTAATTTAGAATAGTTCTATTTATGTAAAACTCCCCCCATTTGGAAACAATTTCAGTCTTCTTATTGTAAAATAACTCCCATAGTATTTTTTATCTTCTATTATATACTCTAATGATGTTAGCGGCTGTTGTAAAATATTAAGATTGTAGGAATAAGACCAAAATTTTCTTATTAATGGCGAGGTAGCTTTTAAAAAAACTTCGGATATTGTATTGTTGAAAAGAAAAAGCAAACTATAAAGAAAGGATATGGTATTATGGTTGTTAAAATAGGCGTAGCGAAAGCAGGAAATATTGGGATAAGCCCAGTAATCGAACTATTGCTCGATGAGCGAGCAGATAGAGAAAATATTGATGTACGCGTAGTTACATCTGGTGCAAAATTAGGTCCCGAACAATGCGAAGAAGTAGCAAAGAAAATTCTAGAGTTTCAGCCCCAACTGGTGATTTTTCTCTCTCCAAATGCGGGTCTCCCTGGTCCTAGCAAAGCCCGAGAAATTTTTGCGGAAGCCAAAGTTCCCACTATTATTATATCCGACGCTCCCGGAAAAAAAGCGGTCGAAGATATCGAGGCAAAGGGGCAAGGGTACTTCATTTTGATGGCAGATTCCATGATTGGAGCTCGCCGTCCCTTTTTAGATCCTATAGAAATGGCATTGTTCAATGCTCAGATTCTAACCGTGTTAGCAATCACAGGAACCTTATCGACTGTCTATTTGGAAATCGACAAAGTAATTGAACAGATTGAAAAAGGAGAAGCACCCACATTGCCTCGAATAGTCGTCAATAAGAATACTTCGATTGCAAATGCCCAATTCTCGAATCCTTATGCTAAAATTAAGGCAATGGCTGCATTCGAAATTTGCAAATCAGTTGCAGGCGTAAACGTAAAAGGTTGCTTCCAAACAAAAGGACGTGAAAATTACATGCCGATTGTTGGATCTGCGCATGAGATGATGCGAGAAGCCATGTTACTGGCGGATCAAGCACGCGAAATCGAAAAATACGGTAATACAGTCCTCCGTCGCCCACATGATACAGATGGAAAAATTCTCTCGAAACGCGATTTCATCGCCAAACCAGAAAAAGCTTAAAACATTTCTCTCTTTTTTCTTTCTCTCTTATTAGATTTCAATGCCGAGCCGTAATTCTTCCAGTTCTATTAATAAACAGCCCCGCCTTTGGGCGATTAGACGGCATCCGTCTATGATTTTTTGATAGATTTCGTAAGAAGTGATATCTTTAATTTGGGTAACAACGTGGGTCATTTCTATAATATCATTATCGTCGTTGTATACTTTTTTAATCCCTTTCCACAGCCAGCTGTCTATCGGTGGATGAATGCATTCAATCAACCCTTTCCGCCCTTCACGGGCTATATAGACAAGCGTTTTAAGATACATATTGATTAGTTTCGTGCCCCATCCTACGGGTAATCTGGCATTTTTATCACATATGCGTATCGTATTCTCTTTGTGCCACTCATCGAATTCTTGGGCGGTAATGATCCTATCTCCCTCGAGGATTTTGCTATACCTTGGTTCTCTAATGAGAGGGTAAAGCTCCTTTCTGGATTTGACTGGGCATCCTGAGCGGGTCGCAGAAAAAGCTGCCCACTCGGCAAATTCCTTGATGATGGATTGGCGTATCATTATCCATACCTCTACATATGAAATGATTCGCTTCCCCACTTTTTTACATTGTGTTAATGCATATTTGAAAATTTCCCGTTCCTTCTTTTAAAAAATAATATAGATTTGATCGGATCTTTATTATCTATCTATGTTTTAAAATATCTGATTATTATAAAAACTAGATTTCACTCATCTGATTTTATAAAAACTAGAATTCGCAAAAGTTAAAATCTAAAGTTCAAGTTTTTTTTGAAGGATTTTAAAAGGGGAAAAGAAGACTAAAAAATTCTTATTTTTTCAATTCTCGGACTTTTTGAGTAAGGCGCTCGAGGATTACTTCATCGGGAAGGCATTCATCTGGTGCATCAACGACTTTTCGTAATCGAATTGGTACATGGTCCATTCGATAAGCGGTACCTTCTGTTTCAACCCCTACAATGGCTGGTGGGAGGATAAGTTCAGCAAGTTCTGTAGTTGGGGTAATATGTGGCTCTATGGCAATGACAGGGATTTTAGCGAGATGTCTAATAGATTTTGCGGGAAAATGTGCGCCTGGATCTGATGCAATAATTAAGGCGGCGTCCGCTTCGCCATTTACAAGGATATCATTTGCACAATATTCCCCTGGATTATAACGTGGGTAGCCTCTTGCGAAATCTATTGACATAGGGTAGCCTGTTTGCCATGTCCAAACAGTACCCGCTCCAGTTACATTATAATGCCCTCTCATAGGTGAAATAATCCATTTAGTATAGGAATTTAATTCACGAATGAGATTAATCGCATTATCTATATTTCGATGACGTCCAAAAGTCTGAGTTAGACCCATTCCGAAAAAGACAACGCCAAAATAAGCTTTCTTCATAATTTCAAGAACTTCAAGGATATCCTTTTTGGGAATGCCCGCTACCATCTCTGGAATTTCAATACCTCTTAAGGCGGCGCGCATTGCACTAACTAACTCATAATCTTTGCCCTGTTCTACCTTTATATGGATATCCGCCAATTTCGCGGCATCTGTATTTCTGGGATCAACAACAATGAGGGTCCGCTCTTTCGCTCCTTTTTCTCTAAAAAATCCTCTTACAAACATTGAATATCGGCTCATATGGCGCGGATGTGCTGCAGATGGATTAGACCCCCAGTAGACAATTACATTCGCTCTTGATCTAATCTCTCCCAATGTCGCTGCACTGCGTCCTACATCTTGGATGGCTAAAACGCTGGGTCCGTGGCATACTGAGGCGGTTTGATCAAGCACCCCTCCTACTTCTTCAGCAAGTTTAAACCCTTCGCCTATCGCCTCGTTTGAAGTTGAAGAGAATCCGTATAATAAAGGACGCTCTGCATTAAGGAGGATTTTAGCAGCGCGTTCAATGGCTTCATCCCAACTGATCGGGACAAATTTCCCATTTTTACGTAACATGGGTTTAGTAAAGCGATGCTCTGTTTCATTCACACTAAAAAATTTTGTGGTGCCTATGGTACAAGCATTATATGTTGTAACAACTTTATTGTTTGCTACGTCAATTTCCACGTCATCACATAGACAGCCACAAAATGGACATACCACATCTGTTATTTTTTGAACTTCTTCTTCAGTCATAATCTTGCACCTGATTCTTATTCAATTATTTTTGTAACTCATGCATCAACTCAAGTGCAGAGAGTACTTTCCCTTCAGGAATCGGTTCAACTGTCGCTTCAACACCTTTAAAGGAGGGCATTCCAACAGAATAAATATCCGTATTAATCACAGCGTTTCCCCAGGGACCCATTGGAATGAATGCAAGACCAGGATGTGGTGCATTCGGAGACAGGATGGCTCGTACATTTACCGAACCATGTGCCGTTGTGACTTTAACAACCGTTCCTGTATATATTTTAAGTTTCCGCATATCTTCTGGATCGAGTTCTATAATTCCCGCGGCACGTGTGTATTCATCGGAATGCTTACTTCCCTCAAGGGCGCGTCCTTGTTGAACCGTTCGACCTGTGATTAGATTAACTTGAATTGAACTTGACATAACCCTTCACTAGCTTAGATGTTACAAATCGATCAACACTTATGAAAATTTCTTTAAAAAAGTATTTCCAACCTTTAAAAAATAGATTGGGACGTAATACTTTATAGAGAAATAAGGAGATTTTCGTAAGGACATTTATTTAAATTAGGTTCGCATGCCTTAGATCCCTTTTAAAAGTTTAATTCATCAAATTTTATCTAAATCTCTTTAAAATTGTTTTTTTATGGAGGGCATATGATAAAATGAATAATAAAGCTGCCCATACGAGTAACGCTAATAAGTCAAGTCCAATCCCAATAACTCCTCCTCCTAAACCACTCTGTAATAAATCAACAAAATAAGTTATAGGGGAAAATAATGCTAAGGTAAAGAATATGGGTGATAACTGACTTAAAGGAACAAAAATTCCGCTAATAAACACTAATGGGAATTTGATTAAGGAGCTTAACGTCATGATGTTCGCAGTCATATCAGTGGGGGGACTCGCAAAAATTACGCCTAAAGAGGCACTTGCCCATGATAATAGAAGATTTCCGAGAAAAAACCAACCGAATATTAAAGGTGAAATCTGTAAGAAAGCTATCATCACAATACAGACTAATGATGAAATAATAAGGCTAAAAATAGATGAAGCAAGCGTTATACTAAGAATTAAATCTAATAAATTAATAGGGGCTGCAAGAATTCGTTCAAGATTTTTTTCTCGCGTTTCCCATGGAAAAATTACTGGGCTAATGGCAGTTCCCATGAAAAAGACTGACATACCTAATATTCCACTGAACAGTTGAATCGGATCAATAGGTCGCCCGATTATCCACGCCAATGCCATAAAAAATGGAAATAATATACCAAAAATAATGACTGGACCTTTTTTGAAATACAATTCTAAGTTCTTTTGAGTTAAAATCCAAATTTGATTGAATTTCAGTTTCCAACCTGTTATTTTTTCCGCCATAGTTAATTTTCTCCTAAAATTTTTAGAAAAATCTCTTCTAATGAAGCAGGGGAAATATGACATTGCATAATTTGAGCTGCTTGAGACTTTAGAATGTCCTGAATCTGTACGAAATCTTCTGCTGGATTTGTACTAAAGAATGTTACTTTATTTTCTACCGGCTTTATCTGGTAATCTAAATTTAATTGTTGGAATATAGATGTATTTTCGGGAAAGTTTCTTAATTCTAATTCTATTTTTGAAGCTGGCATGAATTTTTTCCGTAAAGTTTCTGGGCTTCCGACAGCTAAAATTTTTCCCTTATTTAGAATGATTATTTCATCACAAAGAATATTCGCTTCTAGCATGTTATGGGTGGTAAGAAAAATCGTTTTTCCTTCTTTTTTGAATTCTTGTATCCGTTTTCTTAAAAGCTGAGCTGAATTAACGTCTAAACCTGTAGTAGGTTCATCTAAAAATAAGTATTGGGGATCATGTAAGAGTGCCATACTTAAATTTAAACGTTGTTTCTGTCCTTTTGACAGTTTTTTAGTTACTAAATGTATTTTATCGGCTAAACCAAACTCTTTTAATAGGCTTAAAGCCCTCTCTTTACAATAATGTTTAGATAAACCATATAATCTGCCTGAAAACATCATATTTTTTAAAGGTGAATAGTCCAAATAAGAATTAGTGGTTTCGGGAACAATTCCAAATTGTAATTTCCATTCTTTTGAGGTAGGGTCGAGATCTTGCCCATCCAAAAGAATTTCACCAGAAGTTCTGGGTAAAACTCCTGTTATAATCCGAATTGTTGTAGTTTTTCCGGCGCCATTTGGTCCTAATAATCCTACAATTTTCCCCTTTTTTACTGAAAATGATATTGCATCTAATGCTTTGAAAGAGTCAAAATATTTTGTCAAATTCGAAATTGAAAGCAATTTAACCATCTACTTTATGAAATAAGAACGATTATGGATTCTTTATTTGATTCGAGTAAATTTTCCTTTATTTATTCTATTTATACATGAAGGAACTCGAATTTTTCCTTAAATTTTTCCTTAATTTGGATATGATAGATCTCACAAAAAGTTTTTCCCGAATATATTAGGTCTAATGAAAGCTACAAAAGACGATAAAAATATTTTTAAAACTCATATAGTTGATAGTTTAAAAACAGAATTTTTAACTATATCATTTAATGATCTGGCATTTGAGGCAGGGATATGATTGATGAAATCTTACGAAGGCCTCCGTTGGCCCGATTTTTAAGATTGTTCGATATCAGGAATGTTTTCTATCCATGTGCGAAAATAATAGGCACTATCTTAAAAAAATTGCACTGG
>SUPS01000239.1:2043-6213 GCA_005191415.1 Candidatus Helarchaeota ASGARD archaeon Hel_GB_A | reverse complement strand
ATTCTGGAATATAGATACTACTAGCTGATAGTTCAACTCCTGCATTGTATAATATTTTGAAATTCCGTAATATCTCCTCGTTCGTTATGCCCGTGAGTTCTCGATGTTTTGAGTCATCATATGCTTTAATACTAATAGAAATTTTATCAATGTTTAAGGGAGGTAACTTTGATCCGTTAGAATGACCAATTGTAATTTCCATATTCTTGTAATTATTTTTTAGATAAGTAATGAGATTAATGACAAGCGGATTTGCAGTTGGTTCGCCACCAATAAAATTTACGATCTTCGGTTGATAATATTCGATAATCGCGATAATTTCCTTAAACTCTAGGTACTTTCGAGCTTTCCGACTATTTTTTAATTTGAGAGCACAAATTTTACAATTCATATTACAAATATTATTATAAATGTTAATTCGGGTTTTATCTTCTTTGTATGTTACTTTATATAATCCCATTTTCTGTCCCTCAAATTTGTCGAGTACTACGCAGACTACCTCTTGGTGTTACTCCGTAGTATTATCTAAACCTATTTTGGGTAATACTTATTTAACTTTTTTTTATGAATTTGGTAATGTTGCCAGCTGTTGTTAAAGAGCTGTAGGAGCATTTCTAAAAAGAATTAGGAAATTAATTAAAAAGAAATAGCAATAATAGCGAAATTTAAATGTTTAGGAAAGAATAAGGGAATTTTTAAAAGAAAATTAAAAAATTATTAAAGACACTGCCTTTTTTACCCATTATTGCAATATGATTTTATGAATAAGATTGTTGAAAATAAGAAATTATTTTATTAGAATACGTTGTTATAGCATCATCGCGTTCTTTTCCAGGGTTAAGAATGCCTAGGATAAAATATCGACAACCAGCTTTGATATATTTATCAATTTGCTCGATACAGTCATTAGCCGTGCCATATACGAAAATTTTTTCGATGAGTTCTGTTGGGACTTGACTAATTTTTTCAGCATCTTTCATTGGATCTCGATCTTTCCAGCTTTTTGATGCATCTAAATTATAAGAGGGGGGTTCGTAACCATGGTCCTTCATTTTATTGGGAGAAACCATAAGCAAGATTTTCCCTTGCTGCTCAACAATTTGACGAGCTTTCTCAGGATCATTTGAAATAACTGTATAAAGGAGATAACCTGGAGTAATTGAATCAGGTGGGCGCCCAGCTTCGCGAGCTGCTTGTTGAACTTCTTTCCAGTCCTGTGCATAAACTTCAGGACTTACTTTGAAAGGAAACCAACCATCGCCAAGCATCCCAGTAATTTTACGTGTTCGTGGCCGATTTCCTGCTACAAAGATTGGAATATGTTTCGGGCGAGGGCTAATAAATGCTCTTTTTAATTTGAAAAATTCCCCATCATAAGTAACTTTCCTTTTTCGCCAAAGTAATTTAAGGATTTCAAGGAATTCTTGGAGACGAGAAACGGGTCGTTCCCAATTGAAGCCATAGCTATCCAGGTTCATTGCTTCACCAGCTCCAATTCCGATCATCATACGTCCTTCACCCAAAATTTGCTCCATTGTCATTGCTATATGTGCCATAACGCTGGGATGTAATCTGTGGGGATCCGTTACACCAGTACCAACTTTTACACGTTTAGTCTTAAGTCCAAGGGCAGTTAAGGTAGGCCATACTGATAACGCATCCTGATTTCGACCCCATCCGACTAAATGATCTGGCATCCAAACAGAATCATAATTTAATTTTTCAGCAAGTTCTGCAGTCCGATAAATCCAATTTAAACCGCGAGGAGGCGTAAAAATTCCAAATTTCACGTCCATGTTATCATCTACTGAAACTTTTTTAATTACTGCTGACTACCTTTTTCTCCCTAATACACATATTAACCTAACTCCCGAGGAAAAGGTAAAATTGATCTGGTGAAGCCTGGTGGAAGTCTTTGAAAAGATATACCTGATTCAGAGTAAAACACCCTTCCGATATCCTATGAATACCTATTTTATCAATGATGAAAAGACATGTTTGATTGATACAAGCGTGGAAACGATTCCACACACTTTAATTCAAGGATTAAAAAAAATTGGAAAAAATCTGACGGATATCGATTATGTATTAATTTCACATATCCATCTTGAGCATATTGCGTCTCTTGCTTATATTAAAAATCATGCACCTAATTGTATTATTCTCACAAGTCCGATGAATGCAGATTATCTCGCAAATTTTGAGCAATATGTAAAAACTGCATTTCAACAGAATAGGGACTTCCAAACGGTTCCAGGACTCACTGAATTCTATCAAGACCTATTTTCACCTATAAAATCAGTTCAAGTTAATGGTATTTTAAAAGAAAATGACCAGATTTCTTTAGGAACCTATGAATTAACTGTACTTGAGACGCCAGGACATTGTGCTGAAGAAATTACCTTCCTTTGTAAGAAAAAAAGACTATATTTCTCTTCAGATTTTATTATTGGAGATAAGCTAGAGACATGGATTGCTATAAATCCGATTTTTGAGCATTATGGGGGAGATCGCAGAAAATATCTTTCAAGTCTCCAAAAAATTGCTCAATTAAAGAATAAGATCGACATTATTTTCCCTGCGCATGGTAACATTATTCATAATCCCCGCAAAAAAATCGATATGCTTTTAAAACTCGCTGATGAAGCCCCTAAGCAAGTTTTATCAATTTTAAATACAGGTCCAAAAACATTAGAGGAACTAGTTCAAATATGTCATAACAAAAATTCTACAATAGACAGAAAATTCTACAATGCCTCACGCAGAATGAGAGCCCTCCTCAAATATTTATTAGAAGAGAAGAAAATATACAAGAAAGGAGAGTATTATTTTATTGTGTAATCAGATTATGGTGTAAATAGAAGAAAGATAAAATTAAAGAAAAATTCTAAAGAGTGAATTAGAAATGGTGGAATATGACGTAATTATTGTGGGAGCAGGACCCGGAGGTAGTACAGCGGCGAAGTATGCAGCAGAAAAAGGATTTAAAACAATCATGTTTGAGCGATCAAAAGTGCCAGGACAGAAAAATTGTTCTGGAACAGCCTTATCACCAAAAGTTTTTCGAGATTTCAAATATCTCAAACCTGATCTCGGTCTAGATTCAGTTAGGATCGCAAAAATGGCAACTGCTCATATGATTAACGAGAATCTTGAAGAAAAAACTTTCTTTGGATTTTCCCCTTCTGAAAGGGCAACCTATCCAGAAGCGCGAGACTTTCTTACGGTGAATGTCTATCGGGCAGATTTAGACCCCTATTTAGCGGATTTGGCGGTGAATGCTGGAGCTGAATTAAAAACTTCAACGCTAATTGTAGATTTATTACGAAATGAAAAAAATCAAATTGTTGGAGTAATTGATGAAAATAATGAGAAATATTATGGGAAAATAGTTTTAGGCGCCGATGGAGTGGTCTCGACTGTTGCATTAAAAAGTGGGCTTCGCTCACGTTGGCAACCCGATGAATTGACTCTTATGGTCACAATCGATTTTGAAGCATCAAAAGAGAAAATTGATAATGCTTTTGGGGATAATGCCCTTCATTACTGGTTTTCCTCAGCCTTTCCAGTCGCTTATTCATTTTTCCACGCAAATGGCGTCCATGTAGGACTAGGACATTTCATTAATGCATGGGATAAAAATCCGAGTTATTATTTGTCAAGATTTTTACAAACACCCGCATTAAAACAGCAACTTAAATTAGTAGAGGGGCGCCCACAGGAATATCAAGCCCATCTGTTAACGTTCGTGCAAGAACCTCGCCAGACATATTCAACACAGGGAGTTCTTCTAGTGGGAGATGCGGCTGGTTTTCCTTGCCCACTGGAAGCTGAGGGAATTTATTATGCAATGCTTTCAGGAAAGATTGCCATAGATATTAGTGAAAAATTTATTTCGACAGGAGATTCTACTTGTCTCAAAGAATATGAGACTGCTTGGAGAAATTCGCCCATTGGCGAAGAATTTGAATTAGGTTTGGAAATTTATCATTTCATCCGCAAAATACCTTTCTCAATGGATACTGCTAAATGGCTGATCCCATTTTTCAATGATCTATTTTATTCAGTCCTCAATGTGGGCGAGAGCCATCCACATAATCTCTCGAATGCAGTTTCAGTTCTGCGGGATTACTATCAATTATATCCTTTGCTCCTAAAATATATCCTCCC
>SUPS01000239.1:0-1156 GCA_005191415.1 Candidatus Helarchaeota ASGARD archaeon Hel_GB_A | reverse complement strand
CCTGCTAACATAAAGAGAAGAAAAGCCATTACAGACATGAAAATATAGAATTGTATCATACCGTAATCTAAAAAATTTAGCGTAACGGTTCCTCCACCTTGTAGTGTGATGACATTTTGCCCTGTCGCGATGAGATTTATCGTTTGGTAGGTAAAATAAATGGTAATTGCCGCACAAATCCCTAGTAATATGATTTGAATGACATTAATCTTCATTTTAGGTCTGAATGCATCTTTTATGAAATTACTTTCTTTCAATTTATAAAATTGTTTCCATTTATGAGATCACAATAGATAAAAGACGAAAAATGAATTAATAACACACAAATTGTATCGCAATTCATGGGAAAAATTTGGAGGTTTAAAAATGAGTGGAAAGTATGGTTTGAAACCTGATGAGGCAAAAATAATAGAGGAATTAGAAACCATTGCAGATAAAGAAATTCCGAAAATAGATAATATTGACCCAAATTACAACCCATTTGCACATGGAGTAGTTGTTGAAGGAGATACTGTCGTTGGTCTTGCATTATTTGATTGCAAACTTAAAACACTCCCTGAATCTATCAGTCAATTAACGTCTCTCAAAACATTATTCATAAAAACTAACAAACTGAAAACATTACCCGAGTCCTTGATGGCACTAAAATCATTAGAGAAACTCTATGTCATAGAAAATGAGCTGGAGGAACTGCCTGAATCAATCGGACAACTAGAAACTTTACAAGTTCTCTCATTAGGAGTCAATAAATTGGAGAAATTACCCGAATCAATTGGACAATTGAAAGCCTTGTATGAATTAGATGTTGCAGACAATAAATTAAAAGAACTTCCCGAGACCTTTGGGCAGCTTAAATCCCTTGAAACACTCCAGTTGTACAGTAATAAATTAAAGAAAATTCCTGAAGCCATCCTTGATTTCCCAAATTTGCGATTCATCAATATCATGAACAACAAACTTGACAAGGATTCTAAAAAAATTCTAAAGAAGTTGGAAGAAAAAGGAGTCAGCGTTTCTTACTAAGGAGTCAGCGTTTCTTTCAAACTTGACAAGGATTCTGAAAAAGGAGTCAGTGATTCATGAGATCAAATAATTTTATTTCAACTACGACCATTTCCATTGTAATTCTATGTTTCATTCTGATATCACCTTTAAT
>SUPS01000019.1 GCA_005191415.1 Candidatus Helarchaeota ASGARD archaeon Hel_GB_A | reverse complement strand
CCAATTTTACCATCCGGAGTTATTTTAGATAAACGAACATGACTTCCCTTACGCCCGGATACTGAAAAACCGAATTCATTACAAAGGATTTTGACTACCTTCTCACCAGAGACAGGTTTAGACTTTGGCAGTCTTATCTTCCCCTTTTGTTGAAACCTCAAAGGTAATTATAATTGGATGTATATCAGTAGCGATAGGAAACTCCTCTATATATAATTCTGTTGCTTCTTTTAAATTCTCGAGCGCTTCTTCTATTGTTTTTCCTTGACTAACAGTCCCTACCTGCAGACACTCTGCAATATACATGTCTTCTTCTTTGTAAATAAAAGCTGTTAATACTGATATTTTCTTCATTTGATATATTTCTCGAGATAATTCATAAATATTTTTCAATACAGATCAATTACTTTCATAAGATGAATTGATTAAATTTATTGGAAAATTCAAAAGTGATCTCAAAAGGAAAGGTGAGATAAAATAATACCCGAAGAAAGTAGAATTTCTATTGACCCAGAGATATGCCACGGAAAACCCTGTATAAAGAGAACTAGAATTCCTATATATCTAATTAACTACACAATTTCCTCATGCAAATCAAAGAAATCGTTATGGGGTTCCGTTTGGTACCAATATGCCACGCTTTGATTGATGGTTGGGACCTGATTTTTTTCGCCGTGGTTAATCGTAAATTTAATTGATTTCTGGAAATTGATGGCATCTGGGAAATGGAATCGATACTGGCAGGTTTTAGCTTTTCGAATTATCTTGTATGTAAATCCTTTTGATGTCATACCATGGGTAGGGGTCCAAAATTTTCCTTTGATATAGTACCAACCTCCCATGAAGTAATCCTCCGTTCCTGTATAGGAGAGCGACGGAGTTTCCTCGCCATCCACATATACATTTCCATCTCCCTCTAGGTAGAAGCGATTTATGAACTGTTTAAATCGGCTAGCATTGACAATACTGAGATTACATCCGATGTAATGGCCTTTTCCCGTAGCTTGAATCACGGTGTAGGGAAGTCCTTCTTTAGTTCGTTCTTTTCGATAACGGGCGTGAAAATATCCTAGGTTGTTATCCCATTGAGGCAGGGTCGTGTATGTAATGGCTCCATAGAAATGGGTTACAGGGTATTTTGTATTAGTGTTTTCAATTTCGATTCGACACTTTTGTTTGAAAGGCATGGGACAGGTACAGACATATCCACCGCACGTCATGCCTATATATTTTGAGTAGTGATGTTGATATGTTCCGAAATTTAACCCGAAGAAATCACCAAAAGGGGCTTTTACACTTGGCGAAGATTCATCATCAAAGTAAATTTTAATAAATACTTGGCTAAGAGAATCTAATTTCTTATATCGGAGGGCTCTCCAAAGTGTTTTTAGAACTCCAAGCTTTCCTTTTCTGTAGAATGGTGCAATCGTAAACCACATGTTGGAGATGACTGCAGGTCCTTTAATCTCAGGGAACTGGAAAGATGAGTTTGGGTCTAATTGAACAAAATCTTGGTGCGTTCCCTTGTTTTCATGCTGTGTGGTTATCTGGTGGACTTTACTATGCCGGAGGACTGGAAGGTATCCGTATTCATATCCTAACCGTTTTACAATTGAGTGCGTAGTTACCATAGTTATGGTGTCCCTCCTTCAGTTTTATCGAAGAAATCATCGTGAGGCTCACGTTGGTACCAGTAAGCGACGCTCTGATAGTCGGCATCAGCTTCGTTAAATTCTCCGTGGTTGATTGCCACTTTAATGTTTCGTTGAAAGCTGATAACGTCTGGAAAGTGAAAGCGATATGTAGAGACGCGGCATTTCCCCCAGAATATATTGGCAAAACTACTTCGAATGGTACAGCCGTGGGTGGGCGCACTATATTCCCCCTTTACGTAGTACCAGGCGGACTGAAAATAATCTTCGGTGCCTGTATAAGAGAGCGCTGGCGTCTTATCATCATCAATATAGATATTGCAATCTCCTTCTAGAAAAAATAGATTAAGTAGTGATTGGCGTCGTTTATTGGCTTTCATACTTAAATTGACGCCTACATAATGCCCTTGACCTGTCGCTTGCAGAATTGTATAAGGTATTCCCTTTTTGGTGTGGCGTTCTCGGCGATATCGTGCATGGAAGTATCCCACATCTTCCTCCACATCTTCTAGGAGATTGTACGTTACTGCGCCATAAAAATTATTCAAGAACTTTTTTGGATTGGTATTTTCGATGACAATGCGGCAAGATTTCAAGAAGGGCATGGGAAAGGTACAGACATAGCCTCCACTAGTCATTGCTAAGAATTGTGAATGATAGTGTCGATATTCGGCAAAGCCTACCCCAAAAAAATTCCCAATGGGTGCATAGACGCTCGGGCTGGATTCACCATCAAAATAAATCTTGATCCACACTTCACGAAGGGAGGTCATCCTTTGGTATTCAATAAAATCTAAAATGAAATTTCCTGTTGCCCAGAGATTCTTCCATGATTTCGCTCGAAAAGGAGACATAGTTATCCAAATTGTACTAATGCAGGCAGGTCCTTCGATTTCAGGAAAGCTCCATGCTTCGCCACCAGGAATCTGAACAAAATCCCAATGGCGTCCATCTCGCACCTCTTGGGTCGTAACTTGCTTTACTATCCCAGGATCTCTCAATATAGGGACATTCCCGTAGTCTGGACCTAATTCCTTCAGATAATAGGGCATTGGCAATTAAGGACCTCCTCCATTTTTCTCAAAGAAATCATCATGAGGCTCTCGTTGATACCAGTATGCCACACTCTGGTAGTGTGCATCAACTTGATTGAATTCTCCGTGATTTAACGCAACTTGGCAAGATTGATTAAAAGCAATTGCATCTGGATAATGAAATCGGTACATCGCAATTTTCCCCCGTCCAACTGGTAGCCAATCAATCCATTTATTGCTTTTGAGTGTTACTCCATGGGTTGGGGTGCAGAATTTCCCCTTTGTGAAGTACCACCCTCCCATAAAATAGTCTTCGGTCCCTGTATAGGAGAGCGAAGGGGTCTCTTCTCCATCCACGTAAATGTTGCAATCTCCTTCCAAGAAAAAGAAACTCGGTTGAAAAATTGGAATTCGGAATCGTTTATGCCCACGAATACTGACATTACATCCAATATACTGTCCCTTTCCGGTTCCTTGGAAAATAATATAGGGCTTACCTTTTTCTGGATGTTTTTCCTGCCGATATTTAGCGTGAAAATACCCAATATTTTCATCTACTTTTTCAAATGTGTTGTAAGTAATTGCGCCATAAAGAGGTGCAATATATTTTTTTCCCGTATTCACAATTTCGATACGGCAGGATTCTGCGAAGGGCATTGGAAACAGACAGACGTATCCGCCGCTGGTCATTCCAAGAAATTTTGAATGAAAAGGTGTATATTCACCAAATGCATTGCCACCGAAAAACATTCCATAAGGGGCGCAGACACTAGGGGTCTTTTCTCCATCGAAATAGATCTTGATCCAAGCTTCCTTAAGAGAGCTCAATTTATCGTAAAAGATCAACAAGTCCAAAACCCATAAACCAATATTATATATGTGTCCCAAAGATGGACCAATTGTACTCCAAATTGTGCTTATACAAGCAGGTCCTTCGATTTCTGGAAAGGTATAGGTTGAATGAGGCGGAATTATCACAAAATCCCTATGTTCCTTCTTTTTATTAATTGTGAACCGCCCTATTTTAAAGGATTGATTGTTTTGAGTGGTAATCTGTTTCACTTTATTCGAACGGAAATATGGGAGATATCCATATATTGGTCCTAACTCTTTTATAAAACAATCAGATGGAGAATTCATTTTCATTCACTTAATACTTTTAGAGCTTCGATAAGTTTCTCAATATCACTCTCTAGGTTGTAATAATGGAAGCTAACGCGAGTATTTCCTCCGTATTCATCATGAATACCTAACCAACGCATCGCGGGAATGGCACAATGATGTCCTCCTCGCGTTAAAATGCTCCAATTATCATCTAAAGCTAGAGACAACTCATGAGATGTCCAACCTTTAATGTTAAAGGTAAGAACGCCCCCTCTATTTTCAAGAGTTCGTGGTCCATAGAATTCTAAATTCTTTATATCTTGAATTTCTTCGAGTAATAACTTCATCAATTTTAATTCCTGTTCTTCAATATTCTTTAATCCAATCTCTTTAGCCACATACACAGCTGCCCGGCCCAGGGCTAAGTATCCCACAATATTAGGCGTTCCAGCATCCCATCTCTTCCCATAACTATCAGAACGTAATTTGTAATCGAATTTTGTGACATCTGCAATAATTCCACCTCCGATTTCCTCTGGATCTAGTTGGCTAATTAATTCCTTTCGGATATACAATCCTCCTGTCCCAGGCATAGAAAGTGGTCCCTTATGTCCGGAAAAGGCATAAAAATCACAGTCAAGTGCCTTAACATCTACTCGTATATGCCCAGGTGCCTGTGAGCCATCAATGAAAATAAGTGTATGAGGATTAATCTCTCTGATTTGGCGAATAATTTCTTTGACGGGATGGACTGTTCCCAAGACATTAGATGCATGTTGAAACGCCACAAGTTTAGTTTTTTCAGAGATTACTGGTGTAAAATCTTTAGGTCTTAAGATCCCATCTTTTTCGGGCATAATGACTTTATAGTCCGCTTTTACTTGCCTTGCCAATCGCATCCAGGGTAACATATTAGAATGATGCTCGATAACTGTGGTTATTATCTCATCATGCGGCTCCCACTTAACAATAGGTTCCACTTCACTAAAGTTTCCCTCAGCTCGATTTAAAAGTGGCTGTAGGAGCGTATGCGCAACAAAATTTCCTCCCTGGGTTTCATTACGGGTAAAAATAAATTCTGATGGATTACAATTGAGGAGTAGATTTGCAATATTTTCTCTTGCTTCATCAACTTTCTCACTGGCAATTGCTGCAATGCTATATGCTCCTCGCTCAACATTTGCGGGGTATTCATAAATATATTCTTTTACAGCTTCAAATACAGGGAGTGGAACGGGTGTTGTCGCTGCATTATCCAAGTAAATATATTTTTGCATTATTGGGATCTGTGCTCTTACCTCTTCTGGGGTTAATGGGCTCATTGTAACATTTTTCTCCTTAACTCTCTAAAAGTCCAACAGCAAACATGTGCAAAATCAAAAAATATTTGAAAAACTTAATTATCATGAATAACTTCATTATTGATTAATTTTAGGTATATTTATCTATTTTTTACCATTTTCCTATAATATGGATCTTCAAGATTTTATCTTAGGTCTATTTTTCGTGGAAGTCACAATAGAGCTTGAGTTAGCTCTGTTTTTTATTTTTGGGTGGCGTCGCAGGGAACGAGAGCGTAAATTTGATATTGTTTCGATTTTAAGTTTTTATTTCGCATGTCTTGGAATCGGTCGAATAATCCTCATCATTTACGATTTCCATCTTCCTACAAATGATTATCTCTACCTCGCAGGTGTTGGAATCTCCCTTTTAGGAATGGTTTTTTTTATTTACCTTGCCGAAATCATAATTCCGAAAAATACCCATTATTTATTTACTATTTTATCGGTTGGAACTCTCCTATCTATTTTCTTTGTTGATATCCCTACTGCAAAAAATATTTTATATGGTATGATCCCCCTGATATTCTTAATTGGATTTGTATTCCTTGGCTATCTTATCCGAAAGACGATTGGAAGTATAAGGCAAAATTTTGTGCTTGTGTTTTTGGGACAGATCATTTTCGGATTTGGACATGGCTTTAACACGGATTGGATTCGAGAATGGTTTCTTTTCAATGTCGGCTTTAATATTCAGCCAATTGGGCTATTTTGTGTTATTAGTGGCTTAGGATTAATCGCTCTTGCATTTTGGCGATTACCTTCCTTCTCTGAAATCGAGTGGCATACAAAAATAATAAGTTTGTATGTAATTACGAATGAACATGGGATCTGTTGTATTTATTATCCATTTCGTAAGGAAGCTGAGAGTCAGATGGCTCCGCAATTGGTTTCAGGGGGTGTTTCTGGAATAATTTCCCTCGTCAAAGAAATGACCCGAAGTAAACGGCATCTTAAGGTAATTGATCACGAAGATATCAAAATTCTCTTTGAATATGGGCTCTATACTACCATTGCTCTCCTTGCAGAAGAAGATCTTCAGATCTACCATTATAAACTCGCTCAATTTAAACAGCAATTCGAGACAAAATTCGAGCAAAACCTCGTAGAATGGTCTGGCTCCGTCGCTGAATTCCAACCTGCTATAGAAATTATCGCCAAAATCTTTGAACAAAAAGTAGATGATTCTATATCTCACGATACAGAACTTCCTATTCCTAAAAATAACTTATAGCTTTATTGGATGACGTGATCCTATGAATGTGGAAATCATTAACACTGGTAATGAACTATTAATTGGGAAAATAAGAAATACCAATGTTGAATGGCTAATCAAGAAAATTACTAAGTTAGGCGCTCGTGTTATTCAATACACCGTCATCCCTGATGATAAAGAGGTCATCAGCTCGACTCTTCGTGCTGCAATAAACCGTCCCAACGATATTATCATCATAACCGGCGGTTTAGGGGCGACTTATGATGATATCACCCTTGAAGCCGTAGCAAAAGCTTTAAATCGACCCCTTCTTTTAAGCAAAGAGGCTCTTGAAATGGTTGAAGCAAAATTTGAATACGCGAAACGCCTAGGATGGACTGAAGCTAAAAAGATTACCGAGTTTTGGAAAAAAATGGCTATAATTCCTGAAGGAAGTATTCCATTAGAAAATCCTCCAGGTGCTGCTCCTGGCGTACAAATCGAATATAATGGTAAATTGATTTTTTGTTTACCAGGACCTCCTAATGAGCTTCATGCAATTTTTCGTCGAGCAATTCGCCCAATTATAAAGAAAAAAGTGAAAATCAAGGCACCTGATGCCCGCATTTTTATCAAAGATATCATTGAACCTACCATATCTGGAATCATTCAAGAAACCTTCAATAAGTTCAAAGGCATCTGGATAAAAAGTCATCCTATGTTACACACGGGAAAATTAATGTTAGAGGTCCATTTTACCTTACAAGATGGCTATACATCCCGTGAATTACTCGAAAATGCTAAAGCTTATTTCATAAATGAAATTAGGAAACTTGGACGTGGCGAAATCATAGAATCACCGAGGTGAACCATATGGTTATAATAGAATTCTTCGTCGGATGCGCTGGTACTGGTAAATCTACCTTAACGGGTATTTACCGTGATTGGCTTAATGACCAACCCGAATTATATGCAATCGCAATAAACTTCGATCCTGGGGCAATGAGCCTACCATATAAACCTGATATTGATATCCGCGATTATATTAGAATCGAAGATGTAATGGAGCAATATAATCTTGGTCCTAATGGGGCATTAGTTGCAAGTACTGATTTGACTATCAATTTTCTTGACGATATAAAAAAAGAAATCAATGAGCTACGTCCAAATCATATTCTTGTGGATACACCAGGGCAAATGGAATTGTTTGCCTTCCGTAGTTCTGGAATATTCATTCTCGCGGCTCTAGGCGGGCAAGAAAGTGTAATGAACTACCTCATTGACCCAAACCTTGCAAAACGTCCAAGTGGATTCGTTACTGCTATCTATTTAGGGTTATCGATACAAACTCGTTTTCACGTTCCTCAGCAGTACATCCTATCTAAGATTGATTTATTGTCAGAGGATGAGACGGACGAAATAATTACTTGGTCTACCGATTTTGATAAGTTAGAAAATGCTTTAAATCTCGAAGCGAAAGGTGAAAGACGAGAACTAAATACACTCTTAATCCAAGCACTAAAAACTCTTAATATTAGTGGGGAATTACTGCCTATTTCTAGCATTAACAACATTGGTATAAGTGATCTCTATCAAAGTGTTTCCCGAATTGCCTTGGGCGGCGAAGATTTTTCAGAACTCACATGAGTTTTATAACAGTGTGAATTTATGGAAAAATCATAAATATCCCTCTCAATCTGACTTTAGAATAGTTGGATTCTCATTGTTTTAGCTCTCAAGTTCTCAGCACTTTTGTTATAGCTCGTAAAGAAGCATCCAAATACTTTTGGATATTTTTATTAGGAAATATTTTAAATAGATTTTATCATTGTCTAACCATTATTCTCACTTCAACTAAATTACAACTGCTTTAACGAGTTGAATTTAAATGAGCGAAACTGTGAAGAAAATTATAAAGACCGCATTGGATGAGAACCGAACTGCACTTATGGAACACGAATCCAAAGAGATCATTAAAGCTTATGGTATTGGAACCTTTAAAGAATTCATTGTGGATTCCGCGGAAGAAGCTGTGAAAGCTGCCCAAAAAATTGGCTATCCCGTAGTCGCTAAAATCGTTTCTCCTGAT
Source organism: Candidatus Helarchaeota ASGARD archaeon Hel_GB_A (assembly GCA_005191415.1). Taxonomy (GTDB): domain Archaea; phylum Asgardarchaeota; class Lokiarchaeia; order Helarchaeales; family HEL-GB-A; genus HEL-GB-A. The sequence goes on along the minus strand of SUPS01000019.1, from coordinate 18,116 downwards.
ATCCTTCACAAAACCGATGCGGGCGGAATAAAATTAAACTTAAAGAGCGACGAAGAAGTAAAACAAGCGTTTGAGGAAATTATGAAAAACGCGAAAGAATATAAATCTGATGCCAAGATTATTGGAATTAATATTCAAGAGATGGCTCCGGAGGGTATTGCAGAAGTTATTGTTGGTATGACAACAGATCCCCAATTTGGTCCAGCTCTAATGTTTGGATTAGGCGGGATTTTCGTTGAAATCTACAAAGATGTTTCCTTCAGAGTCTGTCCGATTACAGAATATGATGCTCGCGAAATGATTGAAGAAATTAAGGCCTACCCCATTCTTAATGGCTTCCGAGGACGTCCTAAGGCTGATGTTGATACTCTTGTAGATATCCTTTTAAAAACATCGAAACTGGCATTAGATTTCCCAGAAATCGACCAAATGGACTTAAATCCTATCATTGTCTACGAAAAAGGAAAAGGTTGCGCTGTGGTAGATGCGCGAATTATTTTAAAAGCTCAAAAATAGTTCATTCACCCAAAAATATCCTTTTTTTGATATATTTTCAACTTTTCTTTATTTTAAATAACTAAATTTTGCGTCGAGAAGTAAATAACAGAGTTGATTGAACGCAACTTTTACATCATCCCGATCCACTTTAGGATGGTTTTTGAAATACGCATTTCGATAAGCGAGAAATAGAATTACTGTCATTAATTGGAGAATAAACTTAGGATGATTTAATAATAGCTCTCTTCTTCCTAAATGTTTTACAAGAAGATGTGAGAACCAATTTTTCAATTGAATTAGATATTCCTTAGCATGCCTTGTACAATCTTTCTTAAATGCTGTAAAGATAAAATCTTGTATCTTTTTTTCGGTTGGTATTTCCCAATCTGGAAAAATGTGAATCTGAATATGTTCAATTTGCTCTATCGCGGACGATGTCAAGAGTTTATCAAGAACCCCAAATAAAATCTCAAAAATCTCTTGATTCACATACGTATTCTGCTTCAAAGCATAAACTTTTGCAAGAAATTGAAGAAAATTCAAGAGTAAATGCCTATTGTATTCTAAATGATAAAAATTATTCCGTTGCAAATTTCTTGAAATTCGAATATCATTATTGTAATATTTCGTGGTTTTAAGAAACTTCAGGACATCCCAAGGTATTTCTATTAAGCATAGATTCATTAAAACCTGCGAATTCTTTAGCAAGCGATATAAACTATAGAGGGTTTCTATCTCCGAGAGAATCATGCCATCAAAAAGAATTTTCTTAAAAAATTGTTGACTCTTTTCCAACATCTTTTTTGAAATTATTACATTTGGATTATTTTTTTCTTGTAAAAGAGACATTATTTCTAACGCATTCATATATTCTTCCAATATCTCTTTTTTATATTTCCTTTTTAGATCTCCTATAGTATCAAGGAGTCTTCGCATCCTCTCTTGGATATTTAGCCTATATATTGCAGCATCTTTGGCTATCTGCCTCCTAATGAGATTCCGATAGAAAGAAAAGAGCGGTAATTGGTGAAGTATGAACAGTTTTGTTCCATCTATCTTATCTAAATTCAAAAATCTTGAAAAATCCCGTGTTGTAATCATATGAAAATAAAGGACTAATGCGACCTTCATATCTTGAGGTTCCACATAATCATGATTCCGATGAATTGCCACAATCTTGGCTAAAAAGAGAACAAAATTTTCCAGTTTTCTCCTAAAGTAAAGAACATCTGGCGAAATCTTGTAGAAATTTTGACTATCTAAATAGTTGATTAAAATTTTTCTTGCATTAGGTTCAATAACAAGCATCCCCATCTTTTTAAAAATGTGAGCTGGTGGAATTCTTTCTGGTATCCTCTCCTTCATCATTAATTGCTGAACTACGGGCATGCTTCTAGAACCTCAATTATTCCCACTCCTTGCAACCATTTATAATATGGTAATATCTAAATATTACAATTTATTATCGTTCCTTTAAAGTTGGACAATCTGGAGATCGCCCCACTTAGGGTGATGGCACGGTCATCAGCCCACTGACGCTATAGCGTCAGTGGAAGTAGTGCCACATTTAGTGGAAGATGAGGTATTCATCTTGCTTCTTGTCGCCCGTAAAAAGTATGGTGGGCTCTCTCGGAGTGAAGAGAGTTTATACAAGACTATTGTGAAGAAGAAAGAGCATTTGTCCCAAAAAATCCACCAAATCTCGCTTATTGCCGGAACTTTTAGAGATAGCAAAACAAATAATCAAATTCCTATTTCTTCATTGGCATTTTATATTGACCTCGCGCCTAAAAGTACCCTCAAAGCAACTAATCTCTTCATTACCAATATCTTAAAATATTATCGCCAAGCGACGATCGATCCGAATTTCAATCGTGCTCTTTTCAAAAAAATTGATCAAATGCTTTTCTCGGCAATTCATAAGAGCCGTTCTCGATCACCTTATTGGGTTATAGATGTAGATCGCAAACCATATGATTTAAAATGGTTATGTGAATATTTCGGACAAGCACTTTGCTGGATTACTGAAACGCGAGGTGGATATCATCTCATTATTGAAAAAGGTCCTGATAGTGGACTTAAAATGGAGGCCCTGAAGCAAAAAAACCCACCTGAACTCGAAATATTTGGACGCGAAACAATGACAATCATCCCTGGTACGCTTCAAGGCGGCTTCAAAACGACTAGATGGCTCCCCCCAAATGGATAATTCTTCTCTATTTTGTGTATTTAATAGCCCAAATTAGTAAGGGGTAAAACGCTTCTCCGAACTCATCTGCTTTTTTAGTGAATCTATAAAATATCTGTCCATTTTTTTCTATTTTTTTAACAAATCCACGTTCTTCAAAAATTTCCAAAATTCCTTTCGTAACTTCTGGTTTTAAATCAGTCATCTGCTCTATAATTTCCTTTTCAGGGAGTAATGTCGGTTTTCCTTTTTTATAACACATCAACTTTCCTAATGCTACAAATTGAAGTGTTTCGACCTCTTTAGCGAATGGCATTTCAACTTTTTTAACGGTTATTGTCTCAATGATAGTATCCATTGCTCTCCGAAGAAAATCGGCATGTTCCTTTATGAAATCGCCTGTCACTGCTTCTCTATTTGTAAGTAAAAATTGTAATACTCCATCTGTAGCTTTAGTACTTGGAATTGAAGGCATCCCAGTTAAATAGGCATCTGAAAACAATTTATCCTCAAATTTAAAAGCACAACCACGCGGATCTTCGTCTTGAATACGTCCTACATATTCTATGGTTTGTCCAGAGATGCCACAAGGGCAGGGATCATTATATACTTTTATGAAATCTTCTGTTAGAATGAAGCCAGGATAGGAATGAACGGCGAAATCATAGCATGCTCCTAATCCTTTCATTCCATCTCCAAGAATTTCTAAATCATCAGGATCTACAGCAACTTGATAACACCATGGAGGAACATGATATCTCTTATATTTACATTCAATGAATCCTAGAAGAATTTCGGTACAACCATAAGCATCTCTGATATTTTCTACAGGCACATTAAAAGGATGTGAAATCTCGCGTTCTATTTCAGATCGAGACATATTTGCATATTTACTTGTTTTTTGCCGCGGTTTCCACCCTCCCCCAGTAACGATAATCCCATCTTCCCCTAAGGAGAGATATAAATCGTGTGCTTCAACATATTCTTTTAATTGGGTTATTGTAAATGGAAATCCCATTAAATTCTTGACCGGGGCAGGATCGTTTATAAATGCTTCTATAGCTTTCGTATCAGGCTCAATTTTTGGGAGCGGATCTTTCCCAAAGATCGCTTTCAACCCGAAGTAAAGTTTTTGATTTAAATTCGATAATATTGCTTTGGAAACTACTGCGAATTTTAATTGGGGTATATATGGTAACATTAATAAAGTAGCACCGGGTTTGATTTCAATCATTGTTTTATTGAAGAGAACCGAGGCTCGTATCATCCAATCCATCGTTATTTGATCCAATGAAATCCAAAGGAGGGGTTTCCCAGATGATCCCGTTGAACAAAACTGCGATACAATCTCCTTTTTTGGAACACTAAGAAATTGCCTTTTTCGCAATGTCTTGAATGAATCTAAGAGAGGAATTTTCGAGTGATCCAATAAACCATTAATATCTTTCGGATTAATACCTTTTCCATCACAATATTTTCGATAATCTTCACAATTTCGATAATGATGTTCAAAACACGCTTTTAATAAAGGTCCTTGAACATTCCGTAACTCCTCTTGGGAAACATAAAAGAGTGTTTGATCTTGTAGTGATTTATTAATTAATTCAATATACTTTAGCGACATTGTAACCCAGATATTTTTTAATTAATTTTATTTACATATTTAGATTACTTTTTTATAAATCTTGAGAATAATAGGAGCCAAGTGCCAGAAAAATCAGATAGGACTAGGAAAATAGAGGATAGACTGAATGATATTACGTTTTGAATCACACGTGCATACAAATTTTTCTGATGGGAATTTCTACAAACTTATGATCCGTACTGCGCTTAAAAAACGAATTAATATTCTTGCTATTACGGACCATAATACGCTAAAAGGCTATCCATTCTTTATTAAGTTTGCTAAAGAGTGCTCTGAACGTGGTAAAGGTGATATTTTCATCCTTCCTGCCGAAGAAATTGGTTGTCCAGAAGGAGATGTATTAGCATATGGGATCTCCGAAGAAATTGAGAAAGGGCGCGTGGCTGAAACCTTAGATAAAATCCATGATCAGGGAGCATTAGCAGTAATGGCACATCCATTTAGCTTCTTTACGAGCGTTTCGGCAAATGTCGCGAAAAAAAACCATTTTGATGGAATTGAGGTGATTAATTACAATAGTGCCGACATTTTTAATAAATTATCTCAGAAATTCGCCAAAGCTAGACCTAATCTATTCCGTCTTGGCGGAAATGATGCCCATCAACCTTGGGATATAGGAATAACTTTGAATTTAATTGACGCCGAACCTGAACTTGAATCCATTCTAAAGGCGCTCAAAAAAAATAAGATAAAAATAGTTCAAAGTCCCGCTTCCTTTCCATGGCGTGCTCATTATTACCTCAAAAACTCTTTTAGTAATCCTTTGACAATAGTCCGTACTGGTATAAAATACCAAGTAAGATGGATGCTGAAAAAGAATTTGCTGAAAAGGAAGAACAAACATGGCGCGTGAAGAGAAACTACTGCAAACTCTACAAAAAATTACCAATATATTAAACCAAGATCTTCCACAATTAGCTTCTATAATCGGACCAAAAAGCATTCAGTTAGAAATAACCAATTTGTGTAATTTACGATGTATTATGTGTGATCGTTGGAAATGGGATACTCATCTTCAAGGTGATCTCACAAAAGAAGATTTATTTTCTTTATTCGATGAATTAGCTTCGCTCAACACCCAACACATTTTGTTTTCTGGGGGGGAACCTCTCCTTAGACCTGATTTCAAAGAACTTGTTCAATATCTCAATCAAAAGGGGATTGCCATCACATTAATTACAAATGGTACTCTTTTAACAGAAGATATCGCTACGCTTTTAATCAAATCTGATGCTACAATTATCTTCTCTGTAGATGGTAGTAATGATGCCATTTACTCTCAAATTCGAGGAAGAGAAGGATTACTAACGAAAATTATTGAAAATATAAAAAATGTGGGGAAAATAAAAAAGAGTGAAAAAAAGGGCTTTATATCTATGCATTTTGTTATTCAACCTTTTAATTTAGAGGATGTATTCTCTTTTTTTGAATTGGCAAAAACTCTCTCCGTCGATGCGGTTTCATATGGCATAATTCATGGACCTCATATTCCCGAGAAAGGTGTCGGGTTCAAAGATGAACACCTTCCTCACCTAAAAAAGACAATTTCTGAATTAATTAAACTCCAAAAGAATAAAAATGATATACAAATCGAACTTAGACCCGAATTATACGCTATTGCGGAAGGACAAATAACATCCGATGCATTAAAATCGGGATTATTAGTAACTGAGTTGTTCAAAAAAGATCCCGTTCCTTGTTTAACAGTAATCTATTGGGCATTAATTGATGCCTTTGGAGATGTTTATCCCTGTTGCTATGCTTATTTTGATAATCTTGATTATGAATCAGCGAAAAATCTCAGAAATCGCTTATGTTTTGGAAATATTCACCAATCATCTTTTCAAGAAATCTGGTACGGTCAAAAATTCAATTCATTTCGGAAAATGATGAATCCAGTTCAGATCGAAAATTATCCGAAAGTCTGTGGTAACTGCGGTTCTTATTTTTTCTTTAAAGAAAAGTGGGATCGCGTAATTCACTTTAGAGAAAAATTAAAATATATTTATGAAAATATAGAATCAAACCTTGTTTCAATCCGTAATGCTCTTCTAAATTGTTTTGCTAGCCCTATCGATCGCGCGCCGAGACCTTACGAATCGGAAATGGCACAAGTAATCCGGAAAATTTTTGATTTCTAAAATCAATTATTGAAAAATTTTAAAAATAAATGATTCGAGTTCTTTATGAATTAAAGTTAGTGTTGACAGGTAGATGTGTGAGGTTTGGAAGCCACTCTTGAATTAGTCGATCTGAAAAATAAATACAAATTACTTCGTAGCCAGAGCATGTACTATAACGATGAAGCCAGAAAATACCAAGAACAGCGTAACATTCTAAATAGGAAAGTTTCTCAGCTACTTAAAGAAGCAAAGAAAGAAAAGCAAAAGCGCAATGAATTAAATCAAAAAGTTTCTCAAATTAAAAAGGAACGCGAAAAGTTGCGTAAGGACTTAGATGCAAAAATTCAAGAATTTAAAACAATCGATGCTCAAATCAAAAATATACCAAAAAAGAATCTCATTAGCAGACTTAGAAAACAAATTCGTCAAGCAGAATGGACACTTCAAACGAAGAATCTAACACCTTCTGAAGAAAAAGCTTTGATTGATCGAATTGATGCATTAGAATCGAAACTATCTCAATATAAAGGAATTAATAAAATCTTTCAACAACGTCGCGAACTCAATGCTGAAATTGAATCGTTAAAAGCGAAAATGAAAATTCTCTCCGATCAGATTCATAAATATTCTCAAGAGAGCCAAGTTCATCATACCCGAATGGTTGAAATCCTTAATTCCATTGATAATGAAATAAAAGTTAAGGCTGATGAAGCCCATCAAAAATTCCTCGAAGCTAAAAGTAAAGCCGATGAGTTTTATTCAAAATCACAAACCTTAGTCCCTCGTATCAATGAAATTATGGATGAATTGGGTGAAATACAAGACGTTAAGAATGTGAAACTCGAGAAAGTAAAAGAAGTTGTGGAAAATCGACTAGATGAAGCAATGAAAAAATTCAAAGCAGGAAAAAGATTAACACTCGAGGAATTTACTCTTTTAGTAAAACGAGGTTTAATTTAAAATTATTACATTTTAATAGAATAATCGGCTTTTGTTAAGCATTTTGCTCCCTGTTTGGTAAGTAATACTACATCCTCGATCCTAATACCACCAAAGCCGGGTATATAAACCCCTGGCTCGATCGTAAAAACAGTATTCTCTTGTAGAATGTCTTGACTATTCTTAGCTATATGTGGTGCTTCATGCACGTCTAACCCTACTCCGTGTCCAAGAGAATGCACAAAATATTCATTATAACCTTCTTTAGAAAGAATCTCTCTCGTAATTTCCTCTATTTCAACAGCTTTTTTCCCAATACTACACCCTTTAATAGCCTCATGATGGGCCTTCAAAACGTTTCTATATACATCTAGTTGTTTCTGAGTTGGTTCTCCGAAGACTACCGTTCTCGTCATATCCGAGCAGTAACCTTCATATTTTGCACCTAAGTCTATAATGATGAGATCTCCTCGTTCAATTTTTTTATGTGAAGAAGTACCGTGTGGATAAGCGGAACGATAACCTGACGCAATAATTGTATCGAAAGGAGTTGCTTCTGAGCCCTCTTTTCGCATGGCATATTCAACCTCTGCAGCAATTTCAATTTCCGTTTTTCCTTCATCCATAGAATTAATCGCGGTCGAAAATCCAATCTCTGCAATTTGACATGCCTTCCGTATTTTCTCAATTTCTTGCGGAATTTTAGTCATTCGTAATTCTTCTATAAGTGCTGATCCTTTTTTCATCTGCAAAAATTCACATTTTTCGGTAAAATCAAAATAAAACTTGACAGTCATAGAATCCTCCTCAAATCCTAATTCATTTATTTGTTTATCTTCTAAAACAACTTTTAATGCATCAAGCACTTCGGTATTCCGGTCTATCTTTACTATCTCAGCGGTCTTTACAGAATTTAATGCGTCCTCATATTCAAGTTCCGGGACTAATAACATTGGTGATTCATCTGGATAGACAATTAAATATGCATATGAATGGCTAAGAAAATTTACAAAATAATATACATTTGTCACGTTAGAAATCAGAAAGGCACTAAATTCATTTTCTTCTATTTTCTTTTGAAATTCGCTTAATTTTCCGTTCATATGTATCTATATCTCCTATTAACTAATATCTAAATTTTTATATTAAATTTCTTCAGCATCTCTACAAGGCTCGCAATCGGAAGCCCAACCACATTGTAGTAACATCCTTCTATCCTCTTAATGAACTTTGCTCCTTGTTCTTGAATTTTATATCCTCCCGCCGCATCTAACGGTTCCCCTGAGTTAATATATCTAAGAATTTCATCTTCCTCTAGTTTCCGCATTTCTACCTTCGTTTTTTCAATCTTTACTTCCATTTTATTTGAAAATTTTTCTAAAACTACAAGTGCCGTATAGACATAATGGCTTGTTCCACTTAATGTTTTTAACATACGCTGTGCATCATTTTTATCCTTTGGTTTCCCTAAAATTTCTCTATCTTTTACCACTATCGTATCTGCCGCGATAATAATCCCTTCATCAATTTCATCTATTACACTTTTAGCTTTTTGTACTGCATTGTTCCATATATATTTCTCCGGAGTATCTCCTTTATGCATTATTTCTTGATACTTAGGTCTAATTCGTTCAAATTCTACCCCAATTTTCTTTAATAATGCTCTCCGCCTTGGAGATTCAGACGCCAAATATATTTTCATCTATATCCTTGTTGAATATTTTTTAATTTAATCGAGAAAATAGAGGATTAAAGTCCTTTCTTTATTTCCTTCCCAAAAGGATTGTCAAACTTTTGAATCGATTCTAGCATTTTCTGATGTTCCGGAAGAATTATACCCTTCTGAATTGCTTCCTCTCGTAATTTTTCAATCATTCCGGGTATATCAATATTAGCGGGACAAAGTTCTTTACACCGATTGCACCCTGTACATAAAAATAACCCGATAGCAACAGCTTCATTGATACCTTTGATCAGTGCAGCTTTTACAAGTCCAATAGGTCCTGTTGACACCTCTGATAAAAATATTTCAATTCCTGCATGCTGTATAACAGGACATGCTACAAAACATCTTCCACAGTTGATACAGAACAATAACTCTTCGAATCCTTTTTCGCGGGCAGGCGTTCGATAATCATCGACAAGAACGACATGAACCTCCTGAGCTCCATGCATCCCTAAGACTTCTAACCCTCGAATGTCTGATGTCCCGCTTGGCCCTTTAATGAATGAGCAATATGCGCCACGTAAATCAAAAGCTGCTTCCATAACGCGTAATATGGTGATCGCATCTTTCCATGTAGGAACCACTTTATCAATCCCTGCAATCGCAATATGTTTCGGTGGCAATCGTGTAATTAATGAAATATTTCCCTCATTTTCAATTAATCCAATACTTCCCTCTTCTGCAATTACTACATTTGCTCCTGTTATCCCGACATTCGCTGCTAAAATTTGCTCCCGCAATTTTTCCCGTCCGACCTTTACAATTTCGGCTGGGTCCGGCTTTACTGGAACTTTGTAATGTTTTGAAAAGATCTCTGCAATATAAGCGGGGTCAAGATGAACCGCTGGTCCAATCGGTAAGCTTGGTTTCTCTTTTGATATTTGAATAATACGATCCCCAATATCTGTTTCGATTACTTCAATACCTTCTGTTTCAAGTTTCTTTACAAGCCCAATCTCCTTGCCTGTGTTCGTTTTTGATTTCACAACTAACTCTTCCCCTTCTACTTCCTGTAATATATACGCAAGTGCTTCCTCTCGTGTTTTTGCAAGAATTACTTCACAAAAATGGTTCTTTAACGTTTTTATTGCTTGTTCTACTAATTTATCAAGATTTTTCACAATTTCCTTTTTTAATTCAATGAATTCTGGCTTTAATGGGTCCAAGCGTTCATTTTTCATTATTCTACTCGTGTAACCTATGGTTAGCGTAAGTTTTAAATCTCCTATCGTTTCAATTCCTCGCTCTAGTTTCTCCATTACTTGTTCAAATATTTTCTCTGACATATCTTCAACCTCCTAGCTCTACTCCCGGAATTTCTGAAATTAAGCCTGCTGAATATGCAACTAAATTGATTAGCTCTATCACTTTCACTTTATGTTCAAATAATTGCGCAACTCCATCTAAATTGTAATAGCAGGTGGGACATGCCGTAACGAGATGTTTGATACGTTTCGCTAAATCTAAGTTGGTTAATGACATTTGGTTTCTTAATTCAATATATGGTTCCCGTATTGGACCTCCACAGCAAACGGCATGTTCCTTATAAAATTCCATTTCTTTATATTTAATTCCAGGAATGGACTTTATAATAAACCTTGGTTCATCGTAAAGCCCCCCATACCGCCCTAAATGACAAGAATCATGATATGTTATTTTAAGTGGTACTTCCTTCGATAATGATAATTTCCCTTCTTTAATTGCTTGTGCTATGATTTCTGTACTATGTTGAACTTGAATATTAAATTCTTTCTCAACTTTTGGGTAATCATACTTTAATGTTTTATAACATTCGGGACAATTAACTATAATCTTGCCAATTTTATGAATTTTGAAATATTCAATGTTTTCCTTAACTTTCTTAATACCCTCGCCTATGTGCCCCATAATAAATAAGGCACCACCGCAACAAGGTTCATCATCTCGAATTTCCACGTCAATACCAATCGTATCGAGAATTTTTTTCATTGCTTTTCCTGTCTCTGGATATAAATGACACGTAGTACAACCAACATAATACAATATTTTCTGGCTTAAACTCATAATTTCTTGCCTCCGAGAAAAAATTATATGTTAATCTACTTTCTAAAGCTCGATTATCATCTATACAAATCATAATTATGAAAGTCTTAAGAATTACTATTTCCTTAACTATATTGAACTAAATCTAAAATTGATAGGTAGAATTAGGTTTGTCTCCTGAGGGTGGAATTGCCGAAAGAATACAAGATGTTCTTAAGGAATTAGAATTAAACGTCCCTACAATAGAAGCTTCTGCAGTCGTTTCTGCTGTAGGGCTTCCCATCGCCTCTGCATTACCAACAGATATTGATGAAACTCGTGTAGCTGCTATTACTGCTTCAATCTTAACCATGAGTGAACGCGCTATAATGGATTTCGGAAAAGGACAATTAAATCAAATCATTATTCGCGGCTCTAAAGGCCTCCTCATTTCTATGGCGGCCGGTGAAAATGCCGTTCTAACTGTTTCTGCATCACATGATGCCCGCCTTGGCATTATTCTCTTATATATGGAACGTGCCGCCAAAGAAATCCTCGATCTTCTTGAAAACCAATAATTTTTATTCTGACATGAATTTCCCTTTTTGTTACGAACGATACAGAACTCGATGTGAAACTCTTAAAAATAATAGTTAATTGTTGTTATTTGATAAACCAAACTTTAAATAGGATGTTTGGTCATCATATTAAATTAATAGAGAGACTTAGGTGAGACTAACTTTGATGATTGGAGGTAGCAAACCGCAGGAATTGCAGGAGATTCTAAAGGATTTAGAATCCTCTATCCCTGAAATTGAAGCAGCAGCTATTGTATCAGCTGAAGGGTTGCCCATAGCCTCTGCCTTACCCCGTGATATTGATGAAACGCGTGTCGCTGCTATGACTGCAGCAATGTTAAGTCTTGGGGAACGTGCAGCAGCCGAGCTGCGGAAAGGGGAATTAGAGCAAGTATTTGTTCGCGGGAGTGATGGATATATCATAAGTATGGCTGCAGGGGAGAATGCCGTCTTAACCGTCTCGGCTACCAAGGATGTCAAACTGGGGTTAATCTTTTTAGACATGAAACGGACTGCAGCTAAAATTCTGGAAGCCCTCGAGGGTACCTAAATTCCTTTTCTCTGTTAATTTCTGGTAAAAAACCCCTAGTTTTTCCACTCTGGACTCTTTTTCTGAAAATTAATGATCTTTCCAACTTATTACAAATATCATCTTCCTAATTTTCAAGTATTAAAGAAAATTGAAAAGTTGGAAAATATCAAGTAAATTAGAATATGATATCAGAAGAGCTTTACACCTTTTTCTTTCAGCACAATTAGAACATACTCTTCTTCAGGAGCTATTAAAATCTCGCCTGAGTTTGTGGTGATAGTTAGAAAGGACATTGTTTCATTACTATCAATTTCCGTAACAACGCTCCGACATTTCCCTACTAGACTGGTGATAAGAGCGGCAATTTTTTCAGTTTTCTCTGTAGGGAAAGTCGTACTTATCGGTAGACCTTCCGTATTTGTAACGATCACCCCATTTACCCCTTCAAATCGTTTCAATTTCTTTAATGTTTCATCGAAAATTCTTCTTCCTATCATGGTTATACACATTCCTTCAGATTTACTACTCGTTACTTTTTATTTTACAATATATTTTAAGGTTTTTGATTCCCAAACTCGGTGGCTAAACTTTTTAGGGATATGTTTAATTTATAATTTAATTTCGTTTAAACATATCTAAATCTATAAACATAAAAACAAAAATATTAATCTTTAATATGTTTATATTACTAAAATTATGATATTAACAATTGGATTAAGTTAGTTTGAGTTGAGGAAATCATGGCAGCTAAAGAAATTGAAGCGATGCTGGAACGTATCATGGATCAGATCCCCGAGGTTGAAGGGCTTATAGCATGTGATCCTAGCGGGAAAAAACTTACAGGACAAACCATCACGGAAATGGACCATGACGCAATTATTAAATCCGTTTTGAATGTTTTTAATGCCGCGAATGATTTAGGCGCAAAGGTTGAAAAAGGAGAAGTAAATGAAGTTAGAGTAAATTCAAAGGAAGGTTATACCGTAATTGTTGGCTCGAAGAAGCTGGTGTTAATTGGTCTTGCAGGTCTCGATGCAATAAACTCACTCTCGCTCATAGCTCGGAATTTACACATGGTCCTTGAGAAATTTGGATAGTTTAAATTGTCTTGTTTTAATCTTACCACTTTTCTTTTTCTTGTAGCAATAGTTTTAGCGACCTAATGCAATCTTATTGGTTGTATTCTACGTAAGAAATGTTAGCACTACGAAAATCATGCCGGTTCCAATCAGGTCTGCAGTCGTAGATATGAGAGGTGCTACCATATTATCTGGGTCCAATCCTCGTCTGAAACTAATAAACGCAATAAATAGGGACAGCATAAGTATTGAGACATATAAAATAGATCCTGCCCCAAGGGATAAAATCATAAAATCCACGAGAGATAAATGGCCTGTAGGATCTATTACAATCCGTAAAAAATAAGCCACGACACCACTAATCGCCGAAACAAGGAGCCCACTCATAAATAATGAAATGAAATTGATATAAATCAATCGAATCCTTCCAAATCGCGGCTCAATGAGCCCTGAATGAAGATGGGTTGCAATTCGTGCTCCAAAGGTAGTTCCTAAATCACCTCCAATACTTAAAATGGGAGGTGTGATTATTAGGATACCAACTACTTCCCCCATTGTAAGAGATGAATTTAAGAGAAACCCGGCAAAAACAGAGATGGTGGATGCCAAGACCAAAGTGGGTAATGCTTCCTTAATGATCCTTTTAACTTCCATCTCTTTTTACACCTCTTAAATCAATCCAACTCCCGAAATAATTAATGCTTGTGTAACAAATATAATGGAAAAGAGTCCAATCACATCGCCTGTTGTGTATAAAAGAGGCGACACCACCATATCGGGGTCTAATCCTCTGCGATAGGTGAGAATCGATAAGAAAATTGTGACTAGCGCCTGTAAAAATCCTGAAATTACGCTTGAAAGTTCTGCAATAAGAATGAACCCTAAAAGCGAAAGATGGTGCCCCTCTCCCACATTAAATAAGACTGTTACTAAATATGAGAGCCCTCCAATCCATACAGGCAGGATCACAGTCAATATCATAATTGCAATAAAGCTTTTTTTGAAATTTGGCGTATTATTCCGCAATTGTGGTTTAATTGTACCAAGATGCAAAGCAGTACTTAATCTTGCGGAAAATGCGCCCCCTATTGCCCCCCTTATTGACATTAACGGTGGAACTTGAACTAATAACCCAGGAAGACTCTCAATAATAATTTCTGATGTCCCTAAAAGAAACCCAACTCCAATACTCCCCAAGGCAGAAAGCAAAAGGACTGCAAAGGTTTCCCGAACAACTGCAATAGCTTCTGAAATGCTCCGTGATTTGGTTAGTGTTGCCCCATTGGGTCATCACCTTTGTGTTCATCTATGCTTTTGCTCCCAAATGCCTTCTTGAAGGAAGGATACCATTTTACTTTAATTTACGAAATTTGTAATAGATAAAATCCATTTATATTTAAAGGTTTTTTATCTGTTTGAATGATTTTTCGGAGGGAATTATCTTCCTATCCGTCTTCATTATAACTCAAAAAGGCGAAATTCGCGCAATTTTTCGGAAAAAATTCAGTATGGGAGAAATTATTTTCTTTAATCCATATTCTTCCATTTTTCTCTCAAATAATTCGAAGTCTTCTTCCGAAACTGCTCCAAAAAACACTAGGACACAAGGATAAATTACCGTCAATAAAATTGCTATTAAAATGAGTACTCCTAAATTATTGAAAGGGAGGAACATTAAGGGTGGCCAAGTAAGAACTGCAGCAACTGATATAGTACATATTAATGCAACAAGACTTTTCCAGCCAATTGAGAAAGAAATTGTTTCATTTACATTCTTTTTAACTATATGTGGTAAAAATGGTGCCATAACCAACGTTGCTATGAGAAATCCAACCGCCGCATTAATCTGAGGACTAAAAAAACCTAATCCTAGAAATAAAGATACAAACCCTACTGTACTTAGGAATACACTTCCCAAATAGATTGCTGCTATACGACCTTTTCCAATTCCCAATAAAACACTGCATAAAACATATTCAAATCCAGCAATTGCAAATGCACTTATAACTAGAATAAAAGGAATCCAAACATCTGTTACACCTGTTACATAAATTTCTCCATGAAATACACTTAAAATTCCTCGAGAAAGCCCAATATTCAGTGTTAATGTGAAAAATGTGACATAAAAATAAATTTTTACAATTAAATGAAGATAATAATGAATTTTCTCTGTATTATTTTCTCCATAAGCTTCGGCTACACTCGTAATGAGTGGCCAAGCAAATCCGGTCACAATTAATCCTCCCATAGAATATCCTAATATGATAGAGAATGCCCCCACAATTTGATAATTTTGAGTAAAGATTAGCAAAATAATAGTTGCAATTGATCCAACAATTCCACTTGGAATAAGATTTGTGACTGCAAAATAAAATCCTTGGCGCATTATTCCAAATACTCTCCGATCCACCTTATTGAATCGGAAAATTTGCGTATTAAACCAAAGGTGGCGAAAATACTTAAAAAGAAAGTGAAGTTGGACGATCACTCCAACCACATAAACTATCAAGATTAACCCTACAGGTAATGTCATAGTCTTAATTAATATCAACAACACGATTACCGATAATACTTGTGAAAGAGGAAATGTCGTGTAGGCTTTCACAATATCATCATATTCTCCTACTGCCGCCAGGTTGCTTACAATTCCATCTCGCACGCCTGCAATCAGCATTACAATACCGATTATGAAAAAAATTGAACTTAATTCATGCTGAAACGTTACAGGAAGATCAATGATGAAAGAGGCGATAATTAACCCAATACCAATCACGATATCTGTGACAATAATAATAAATGTACCGTTTCTCGCATATTCAAAGGCGACCTTTTTATCGAAAATTTTTGATGAAACTATTTGTGAAGTTGCTTGACTCATTCCAGCTGAAACTATTGAAAAAATTCCAAAGAAGGCATAAGCAGTGTTTAAAATCCCTACGCCTTCCGCCCCCAATCCGATATCTTGCCGAGAAACGATTACCACTAATAACCATGTTAATAAACTAGCAACCATCATTCCAACTATTTGCCAAATTCCTGCTACAATGAGGTTCTGCGGGGCTTCTGGGCTTAATTCAAATTGCTGGAAAAATCGTTTGATTTTAATTTTTATTCCAATTTTTTCTTGGTTCTTTTCTTGACTTATCTCTTCGGATACTATATTTGAATTAGAATATTCTGGAGGAATTTTATCTCACTATTTTTATTCATTTAAAATACATTGGTATAATGCCAGTTTGAATTATTTAGCGTATATAATAATTATTATCATTTATTTATTTGGAATAAACTTTAAAGGAACGGTTTATCTATACCCTATTTGGAATCTCTAAATTCGATTTATCTACCTTAACAAAGATTTCCTTTTTCTCACCTCGTGAAAGAAGTTTTTTAAAACAATTTAGGGATACAACGCCAAATACAAACCCACTGATGTAAATAATCACAAATATTCCAAATAAAATAAACTTTCGGGATAATTTCGCATATCTGTCTTTACGATATTTTGGATAGGCGAAAATAAACATAGTAAGGAATGAGAATATAAATGCGATAATTCCTAACAAGAAATAAAAAAGCCCACCCCCAAAGGATAAATTAGGCTCAAAAAAATTAACAAAAAACTGCACTATAATCATTCCCATCGAAAATAGGGTAATCAACGGTACTATATCTATCATTAAAAATTGAGATATATAAAGAAATTTTTGGCGAAATCCCATCTTTTTAATTTTTAACATTCCTTTTGAATTATATTTGATAGTTCCTAAATGCCAATGTTCTTGTTGTAAATAAAATGTCTTAAAATCCGTTGGATAAAATTGGTAACAGAAAAGTTGGTCATCAAAAATTCCTTTCCAATGCGGAAAATTAACACTTGCTCGTAAATTCAATTCAGCATCATCAAGTAATGAATTAATATCAAATTTTCCACACTCAATTAATGCACTTTTCCGCCAGATTCCGCCAAATCCCATAAAACTAATGTTCTTCAGATATTTATTTACTCCAATTCCATAGAAACTAATCACAATTGAAATGCACCATCCAACTTTTGTTATTATATTTTGTGTCGCATTTAATCCTAAAAAACAGGAACTTACTAATTTTACATTCTCATCCGAAAAATGGCTCAATGCTCGTTCAATAAAGCCATCAAATATAAAAGTATCACTATCTAAGAAAAGGAGAAACTCCCCCTTTGCATTATCAATTCCAATGTTCAACCCATACGGTCTTGAAACGTTTTCAGAAAATGCCCGCACATTATCATACTCTTGTGCAAATTTTAATGCTACTTCTTCAGTCCTATCTGTACTTTTCTCGGAATAAACGATAATAATTTCGAAGTTCGGATATTTTAGCTTTAAAAGATTTTCTAAATTCTTTTCTAAAATATCCCCATCATTGAAGACAGGTATTATAATGGACACAAACTCCTGTTTGTTGTATTTTTTCGGTCTTGTTTTAAAAAACAATGGAATAAGCCCAAAAATAATCGAATATGTTATTGTGATGAGTATAACAATAGTATTGATGTAAAGAAATATCTGAAAAACTATTTTAAAGAAAAAATACGCACAAACGAAAAATATTAATGAACATAACAAAAAACATATTGGAAATTTGCCAATATCCCAAACTGTAAGAGTTATTTCTTTTGAATCTAAGACCCGAATTCTAATTCACCCATAAATCTCTTATTTTCTGATACATTCATATATTTTTTTACGTTTTCAAACTTTATTCTTATGTCTCTTTTATCTGTAATTCATCCTTAGCAACTTTTACATATATCTTTTTCCTC
>SUPS01000238.1 GCA_005191415.1 Candidatus Helarchaeota ASGARD archaeon Hel_GB_A | reverse complement strand
ATTTATAACTAACCGGAAGTAAAAATTTTGAATGGTGAAATAATTAAACCATCAAATTTGTTAGATGATAAGGGATATTTAGTTCAGAAAGGATGGGCGCGACAATTAATTTTAAAATATGAAAGAGAGAAAGTCAAAGGATTATTTTCATCATTTCGCATAAAAGAATGGGATTGCTATGAAATCATGAATTCTAGATGTCTCGTGACCTTGATTATTGCAGATATAGGTTATTTTGGCATGGCGACTATAATGTTGATCGATTTTGAAAAAAAGATGAGTTATGAAGGAGGAAGTTTGAAATTACTCACACGGGGGTCCTTAAACCTTCCTCCCAGCGCTAATGAAGGGGATGCCATTTTTTCTAACGGGCATTTCTTTAGAAGAAATTTCTTATCATTTAAACGGGATGGAGATAATATCATCTTATCGTTCTATTTTCATAAGATAAAAGGGAAAAAGATGAGGGGAAGTATTAAGCTTTACAAAGATCCCACGCATGATACGATGGTGAATGTTATTCCTTTCAAAAACCCAAGGCATTTTGTCTATGTACAAAAGGCAAATTGCATGCCTGCAAAAGGAATTGTTCAGTATGGGGATGAAACATATGAATTTTCGGAAAAAAATAATAGTTATGCCTGTCTAGACTGGTCGAGAGGAGTTTTTCCTTATAGAACTTCTTGGTATTGGGGAT
The DNA here is from genome assembly GCA_005191415.1 of Candidatus Helarchaeota ASGARD archaeon Hel_GB_A. Taxonomy (GTDB): domain Archaea; phylum Asgardarchaeota; class Lokiarchaeia; order Helarchaeales; family HEL-GB-A; genus HEL-GB-A. Next base: position 5,579 of record SUPS01000238.1, on the reverse strand, counting down.
CGGCCTCAGGTCTGTTCGATGGTAAGCCTTTAGGATTCAATATCGATTATGGCTTTGGTGATGAAACAATTGCCACGAAAAATATGATTTTTTATGACGGAAAGGGACATAAGTTGGATAAAATTACGTTTCATATTCCGAAAAATTATTGGAATCTTTGGAGATTTACAAGCAACGATGGGCGATTTGAAATGACTTTAAAACCAATTTTTATAAAGACAGTCAATGTGAATGCTGGAATTCTGAAGACAGGAGGAGTTAATGCTTATGGATATTATAAGGGGGAGATTATTCTCGATGATGGGAAGAAACTTCGTATTGACAAGTTATTAGGCTTTGCTGAACGATATAGTCATCGTTGGTAATTCAAACGAAATTATGAAAATTTTTTAAGAAAGTGGGGCAATTTTTAAGACAAAGAAGAGGTAGGAAATAATAAAATTGCGGAATCAAGAGATAGCGGATATCTTAAATCAAATTGCTGACATTTTGGAAATTCAAGGGGAAATTCAGTGGAAGTATTTAGCATATCGCAGAGCTGCAAGAACAATCGAGAATTTAAGTGAAAATATTGCCGATGTATTAGGGAAACAAAAATTACCAGGCATCGGGAAAGCGATTGAGGAGAAGATTAAGGAATTAATTACCACGGGAAAGTTAGAGTACTATGAGCGAATAAAAAAAGAAGTCCCACCAATCGTTATAGAGATGACAAGAATACCAGATATAGGACCGAAAACTGCCAAATTAATTTATGATACGCTCAAAATAAAGACACTAGATGATTTAGAACACGCTGCACGATCACATCGACTTCAACGTATTAAAGGATTAGGTCCTAAAACAGAGAAAGCTATCCTAAAAGGCTTGAAAGAGTTAAAGAAACCCCAACGACACTTACTGGGGGTCATTCTCCCGATTGCGAACAGAATTTACAAGGACTTGAAAAGCCTGAAAGAAGTTAAACAAATCAGTTTAGCTGGTTCGATTCGGAGATGGAAAGAAACCATTCGGGATATTGACATTCTAGTAACTTCGGAGAAGCCAGAAAAGGTTATGCAGGTATTTACGTCATTAGAATTAGTAAAAGAGGTAGTGCTTAAAGGACCAACGAAATCAACGATAATTGTGACGCGAGATATTCAAGTGGATTTGAGGGTAGTTGAAGACGAAAGCTATGGCGCCGCATTACAATATTTTACTGGGTCAAAAGAGCATAATGTAGCACTAAGAACGCTATGTTCACAGATGGGTTTTAAGTTGAATGAATATGGATTATTCCTAAAAGATACGGAGAAGAAGATAGCAGGGGAAACAGAAGAGGAAATTTATAAAACCTTAGGAATGGCGTGGATTCCACCTGAATTACGGGAAGATCGAGGGGAGATCCTTGCGGCACAAAATGACGCACTCCCCACGCTTGTTGAATTGAAGGATATTAGAGGTGATCTGCATTTACACAGCAATTATACGGATGGCAAAAACACGATTGAAGAGTTAGTAGCGGCTGCTGAAAAGAGAGGCTACGAATATATCGCTATAACGGACCATACGGGAACCCTATCTATTGCTAAAGCAATCGATGAACCAAAGTTATTAGAGCAAATTACCCATATTCAAAAGTTAAATGAACAAAACCAAAATATTCGGATTTTTACAGGAGCGGAAGTGAATATAGATCAGAATGGCGATCTTGAACTCTCGAAGGATCTTTTAGAACAATTGGATATAGTAATAGGGGCAATCCATTCAAACTTGAAAATGAACAGAAAAGAAATGACTGAAAGAATAGTTCATGCCCTCTCAAACGAGCATTTGACGATTCTTGCACATCCAACAGGACGCCTTCTAAATAAGCGAGCACCTTCAGACATTGATCTAATAGAAGTATTTGATGCGGCGAAAAAGTATAAAAAAATATTAGAAATAAATGCCTATCCCAATCGTCTAGATTTATCAGATGTCAATTGTCGAACCGCTAATCAACAAGGTGTCCTATTAGTAATCGGGACAGATGCCCACAGCGTGAAACAGATGCGGTTTATGGAATATGGAGTTGCCGTGGCGCGACGTGGATGGTTAGAGAAAAAAGATATTCTAAATACCCTTCAGCTGGATGATTTAATGAAAAAATTAAAAATCTAAATTAATAGCAGGAGAGCAGTAAAAACAATTCTCGGAAAAATTAAAGTTAAAAAAATGCGAAAAAAACACAAGAGGAGTGAAAAACATTTAATATCTTAATTCGTGGAAAACCCCGAACGGGGAAAAGTACGTTAATCCAGAAACTTATGAAATTACTTACTCAACAAGGTAAGGTCATAGGAGGAATAAGTACACCTGAAATCCGTCAGAAAAATCGAGTTGGTTTTGAAATCGTAGATATAATGACGGGAAAAAGAGGCATATTAGCACATATTAATCAGCAAACTGGTCCGTGGGTTTCGCGATATCGAGTAAATCTTCATGATCTAAAAGAGATAGGGGTGGGGGCAATACGAAAAGCAATTGATATGAACGCAGACTTCATCATCATTGATGAAATTGGAAAAATGGAACTAGTTTCACAAGATTTCCAGGCAATTGTATGGGAAGCCTTAGATCTTAAAAAGGTTCTGGGAACGATTGGTCATATATCGGCTCCGTTTATTACACGAATTTATGGACGAAATGATATAAAATTAATTAATTTAACAACCCAGAATCGTGATGAAATATATGACCAATTAAAATTCATTCTCTTAAGAAAATAATTGTGCTTCTCTAAATCCTTGATTGAAGCAATGGTTTTAAGCGCATATAAAAAGCGTATATAAAAATATTGAAAATTGAAACTCTGAAATAAAAGATTTTTATACAATTAAATCTTTTAACATCATTAAAGCCAAGATATAAGCAAATTCTTTGAAATAAGGTGATTATTATGAAAAAATACAGAGTATCTGTAGTTATTGAAAAAGATGAAAATGGATATTTTGCATTTTGTCCAGAACTCCAAGGTTGTTACACACAAGGTGGCAGTTATGAAGAGGTAATAAAAAACATAAAGGATGCTATCTGTCTTCATATCAAAGATCGCTTGGAAAAACAAGAAGAAATCCCAAGCTTTCACCATATTAGTTTAACAATGTTGGAAGTCAGCTTATGAGTAAAAGACTTCCTAAAGTAACTAGGAATTACGTTTTTCTTCATTTTTGTGGCGATTTCTCGGATTTTTTATATGATTTTTGATTATTTTCTGACGGAGTTCTTGATTTGGAGGATTGCCTCTGCATTTATTTTGACAGGATTTGGCTGTTTCTTTATTGTAGCGGATTATAATCTTTTCAAAGGATGAGATAAGTATTTATTGACAATTCTTTATGCCATTATTGCAATCACCATTGTATCCATTCCTGAATTTACCTTGGCAGAAGAAGTAGCTACCTATGGGATTTTAATCCCCTTACTTTTTATTCCACTTAGTTATCTATACATGGCTATCAAATCATCAGGAGTAATCCGTAGAAAATCATTTGAAATATTTCTAGGAATTTTTCTATATGCCATCGGATTGCTTTTTCTCGTACAATTTATCATCAACGGGCTTGCATCAGTTTTGGGAGCTGATCCAACAGATCTGTTTTATGTCATGCATATCATAGCAGTAGGGATCAGAGTCGCAGGTGGCGTTGTCCTTTGCATAGGATTTAAGTAAATCATAATAATTGCGTATAAAGCGGGCAGATTGGTATATTTTTCCCATCACATCGGAAATCTTGCCCCTGTTGATAGTAGGCAGGGCAACCTTTATTACATATTCTCAGATATGTGCAATTATCGCACTTTATGGCTTCTGAAAACAGGTGGGACCAAGAAGGTGGGGTTGAATGAGTCCAAATCTCGTGAAGGCTGTTTAGTTTGAAATTGCCTAACCGAAATTTCGGGTTTCTTAAAAAGAGGATACAGGGATAAACATCGCCATTGGCATCCACAACGCAATTCATTTGAGAAGGAATAGTACAGGAGAATGTTGAACGTGTGAAGAGGATGTTTGTAATAGGAATAACGCTCCTTTCAAAATAAATATTTAAAGTATAGTTCGATTCCACAAGATATTCATTCATCGTAGAGTAAAGCGCGTTCCAATCGTCATTAGAGAGTTGGACATTCGCCAGACTTTTACCACGGCCCAAAGGAGAGAAATATAGGATGAAAAAGGTCTGAATACCCTCTTCGGCAAGTGATTTCATCCAGGGGAGATACAAATTGTAGTTTAATTGAGTAATACAAGTAATGACACCAACGTTCAAATGCATTTGTAAAGCGGTTCGTACTGCGTTAAGAGATTTATCATAGGCACCATCCATTTTACAGAAAGAATCATGAAATGATTTTGGACCATGCAGGGTGATGCCAAGGAAGAGATCAAGATTTTGTAACCATTTAAAATCTTGTTGAGAAATATGAATCCCATTAGTGGCGATACTCAGGGTAAAACGTAAATCATAGGCGTAAGTAAGAATTTCTTCTAAATCATCACGAAGGAAGGGTTCTCCTCCAAAAATATGGAAATTTTGTGCACCTAAATCCGCACATTCAGTCAAAAGCTGATGAATTTGTGATGTCGTCAGCTCTGCCATTGAATTATGCGGGTCTACATAACAATGTGGGCACGCAAGATTGCATTTATCTGTGATGCAAAGATCAAGGCTATACACAATTCTTTTCCAGGGATATATAATTAATTAATTCTCGGGTCATGAATTATGGTGAAGAACTATGGTGAGAATTACTAGTCATAAATTAGGATTAATCGTTAGCGATTTAGAGGGAACATTAACAGCAAACATGTCCTATTGGAAGAATTTAAACTTAGAGCTGGGGATGACAGAGAAGGAAGATCAAAAATTATATGATGAATTTCTGAATCATCGAGATTATGTTAGATGGATGGAGGAGATCCTTGCGAGATGGAAGGAAATAAATAGAAATTTTCCTGAGAAATTAAATAGAAAGTTTTTCCATGAATTTAATAGAAAACATTTGACGATTATGGAAGGGGCAAGAGAGTTCATTCAATATTGCAAATCTCACTACATTTTTTATGTTATTTCAGGTGCGCCTTGGGAATTTTGTGAGTTGGCAAAGGCAGAACTCGGATTTGATGATTATTATTCGACAAATAAATTGTATTTCAATAAAGATGATCAATTAGAACGTATTGAAGCAGATAAGTATGGTTTTCAAAAAGAAAAAATAATGCTTAAGATCGCTGAATCATACAGCTTTAAGAAAAGCCAAATCATCGCAATTGGGGATTCTGAAAATGATTTTACGATGCTCAATGCCGCTGGGTTGGGAATTTTAGTTGGAAGGAATCGCACTTTCCCATCCCTTGAAAAAACTCTTAAAAAAGAGATAATACGTCTCGAACATTTAGATTTTGACCGATTAAAACGTATTATTGCCCAATACACGGAAAAACTGCAGACATACTTTCCTTAGTCCTTTTGTCCTTTTGTGACATGTGTATCACCACTACTAAAAAAAGAATAATTCTCAGGCTTTTTTAAATGCCTTGGTCATTGTATGGTATA
>SUPS01000237.1 GCA_005191415.1 Candidatus Helarchaeota ASGARD archaeon Hel_GB_A | reverse complement strand
CTCTATGATCTTTTTTTTAGTTCTTTTATCTCCACAAAATTGTAGAGGTGGAAAATCATAATTAAAATAACTATTTAAAGATTTTGGCAAAAAATCCCAATTCTTAACTAATCTTTCCAATATTTCTCCTAAATCTCCATTATTGTTTTAATACTAAGTAATTATAAATAGATCTTTTCCCATTTTATAAATTTGAAAAGCTTATTAGAATTCAGATATTTCTCTTCGTGACATAAACTATATTTACAAGTTAATTTAAAGACATTCATCTTATTTAGCACAATAGATAAAATTACTCCTCATTCATGAACGGATAAATCGTTTAATTCCTTAATTTTGTTCCATTGAAAAATTATAATACCTTTTTTATAAAGGTGATAAATGAAAATTTGTTGGGTTTAAATAGCAGAATTTAAAGTAAAAGAAGAGATTTCGCTTTATGAAACATTACGAGATGATAAGAATATGGGACTTTATGACACCATTGTTTTCCCAACCCCTATTCCTTGTGAAAAATGCGGCAAGGCGATTGAGAGTACCCAAACAAAAGCATTTGGTAACTTTCTTAAAACCTATCATATTGGTGATGTCATTGAAACACCCCTAGTGAGTGGAGTTTTGAAGGAATCGTTATATTGTGATACATGCCACAATCTTGAACAATTTGTGTATGTTGTTATTTTTAAAGGAATTCTTATTGCAATCGAGAAAGATGAGGCTGCTGCACACAGAGCGATGCATCAGTTTGGGAAAGGTGATCTCTATTTATTTTACATTGATCTCTATAAAGAAAAAGAGGAATGGCGAAGGAAATTTCGCAGTCTAGAGACTTTACTCGAATCATATATTGATTACCTTAAAATGTCCGAAGATGAACGTAGTAGATTAGATTCGCACCCTTTAGGTGCTTTACAATTTTTCAACATTAAAGAATGCCTCGAGCATACTGAGATTGTGGCTATTCTTGAATGTCTTCTCCAGAAAGGCAGTCGCGGAGAAGGGATTTTCTTATAAAATGAAATAATATATATAATAAAAGCTTGAAAAAAAATAAAAGCCGAATGGAAAAAAATTTGGAGAATCCTTAAAAAAATGAATTTAGTAACGAACTTGAGTGGGCGGTATCGCCTTGAACCAATAGAAGGAAAAATTCTCAGTATAAATGGGCGTGTTAGGGTCTTAAATACAGAGATCCCTCCGTATCCAAAGCTATTACATTTAGTGAAATTAAATCAAGAGATGCTCGCACAAAACAAAGTCAATGGGTATAATGTACGATTAGCGTTCATCCCAGAATTAAATAATTTCGTTGCTATTTTACGAGGTGGTTATATCTGTGCTAAAACCACTTTGCTCCTTCGGGAAGCGTATGCTTCTCTCTTTCTGACTTTCTTTAAGGATCATCCATCAAAAGTATTGGTTATGGAGGTATTGGGAAAAAAGTCCCTCGCGAATATCCACGTCGATTATTACAAAGAGAATTATGGATTCGAGGACATTGGCTTCTTCATTTTTGATATAATGGACCTTGAAAAGCCAGAAAAAGACCGATTTCTCTCCACACAAGAAGTAAAACGTTACTGCGAGGCGTATAACTTTCCTTTGATCCCTGACGTGGGCATCGTTCAAACCATCACTGAATTAAACCAACGATTACAGAAATTACCACCAGTATTTGAAGGAGCTGTCCTTAAGACCCTTGATGGTAAGGAACGATGGAAATACCGCTTCGATCAGCACCCAGAACTCTTCCCTGATAAAATCCCCAAAAAAGAGAAGCGTGTTTCCTCCCCTGCATCCATCATTGTCAGTCATTTCTTCCAAGGCTATGGAGAACCACAATTAGGTCTTGCAAGCGGTATTTCACAAGTCGAATTAAATGCCTACCAGCAAAAACTCGATGATGCGAAGGCACTCATCGCGCAAGATCGTAGCCAGGTTGGAGCTCAATCGAATTCTCTTGTAGCATTTCTAATGGATTTAATAACCTCCCATGGTACCTTTGATCAAGACCAATTGCAAGCCATTAAAAAGATAATCAAGAAACGAGTAGCTTCTAACATAAGCAAAATCCTCAGAAAAGTTCGTGCCGAACAGCAATGAGTATTGCATTTATATCTTCAAATTCTTGAGATGATGATATACTTCCCTTCTAGATAAACTATGTCAATCTTTAAATGCTACAAAATGAAATAAAAGATATAGGCTAAATCAACCACGTTTAGTTTAATTCGAGATATTTCAAGACTAGTGGGGCTCAGAATAAATTGGATTCAAGTTCAGAAGAAAGGAAGTATCAAAAATTATTAAGAGAACAAGCTGAAGAATATGCAAGCTATATAACCGAAAAATTAGGTGAAAACATCGCAGCAATTATCCTCTTTGGAAGTCTGGCAAAAAATAACGCAACAACTATGAGCGATATTGATATCCTTCTCATACATTTCGGAAACGATGCTTTCGAAGACCAATTAGATGCCGAAACTTTTAATTTTATGATGAAAACTGGTGCCCCTATTGAGTGCCTTTTTTATAAGTATTTCGATATGAAATATAATCCAAGTTACTTTCTGAAGTATAATTTGGAGCATGGCGTGGTATTGTTTATGAAAAATAAAAGTGCTTTGAAAAGAAAGGAAATTACTGGATATCTAGAATTGTCCGATACTTTTGAAGAAGATGCCCGAGCATGTTTTGATAATAAGCGTTTTAGAGCAACAATTGATTTAGGTTATAACTCAATTGAGTTAAAAATTAAAGCATTACTATTAATGAAGCTTGATGAACTTCCCAGTTCTCATGGGGGATTGATCTCCAAATTCGGGGAAATTTACATAACCCCTAAAAAAGTTAATGAAAAAATTGGAAAAAAACTTCATAAAGCCTTAAGGTTGCGAAATATGGCTCGATATGATCCCCAAGCTGAATTCACTAGCGATCATTGCTCACAAATACTCACCCTAATTACCGAATTATCCGATTTAATTGATTTTTTATTAAATTTCGCAGTTTAGAAAAAGAGGAATGGCGAAAGAAATTTTGCAGTTTAGAGATTTTACTCAAATCATATATTGGTTATCTTAAAATGCCCGAAGATGAACGTAGTAAATTAGATATGCATCCTTTAGGTGCTTTACAATTTTTCCATATTAAAGAATGCCTTGAGCAAGCTAATACTGTAGCTATTCTTGAATGTCTTCTTCAGAAGGGCACTCGTGGAGAAGGCTTTTTTCTTTAAAATTGTAATTTTCTAAAAGTTCAGAAGAAATATACAAATAGTAGCGAAAATAAAAAAATAGAGGTAATTAACTAAATTTTGTACGCCATAGGATTATAACTGCAGCCGCAACACCGCCTATAATGACAACAATGACCGTAATCATAATTGCATCAAGACCAGCTGGTGCAGAAGGCCAAGAAACGAGATCTAGTGAGACAATAAGATTTAAGACTCCAGGGGTTCCATTATTATGATAATAGCGGATATACTCCACTGCACCAGTAGGATGAATTTTCAATTCCCATAGCCAAATATCAGGAGGCCACATAGAAGTTTCCCATTCTTGCATTGTTCCATCATATTCGGCAGGTCCTATAGTCCAATTATTACCTGCTCCCGTAAGGTTAAATGCACTAAGATATCGAGGACTATAGTAATATGCAATATATGTAACAGCGGGCTCATTATGGGGGAAGAACCATGCCCATGGTTGAATAGGAATTGATGGGGAAACTGAATTATTGTAGGCACCTCCATAAGCTCGTTGAGTGGTATTCAAATCATTATAACCTAACCACATTGTTGTAGTCCAAGTATCTGAAGTAGTATTTGTACTATTATATATCTTACCCTCTACGGTTCGCCACCAAATGCTAGGATCTGTTCCAGGAATATTATTTTTAGTCGTTATACCGGTGACTTCAAATTTAATTAATTCTCCTTGTTCGATATCGCCTTTTTCGGATAAATTAAGATAAGTTAACAGATTATTTCCAGGACGGGCGAAAGTCGCTTCCCATACATAAATATCACCCGGATTTTGGGTAAAATCTCCTGGCTCATTGATTGCAATCAAATCGAGTGAAAATTTAAGAATAGGAACTCCTGTAGTACAATTATAGTAACGAATATATTCAATAGCACCAGATTCATGAATTTTGACTGCCCACATCCACACATCTGGAAACATAGAGCTTTCATAATTTGCCATTATGCCATCATAACCATGTGGGCCTGGTGTCCAATTTCCACCCGCTCCAAATGGTCCAATCACTTCTCCGACATATTGCCACGCAATTTTAGCAAGAGCGGTCGCGTTATGAGGGAAAAAGAAGAAAAATCCTTCAGAATGAACTGGAATTGGATGGGTTTGATTTGTCCCATTATAAGCTCCAGCAAGCATTAGCGGCGGATGATAGAGGGATCCTGAATACATTATTGTATTCCACTCAGATGAAGTGGCTGATTTATTATAGACGATTATTTTTACAATATCCCAATAAGTAGTTGTATATCCATTTAGGTTGATATCTCTTGTATTGTCAAGTGCCATAATTTTTACTTTCCACTGATCACCTTGTCGCACATCTCCTGTTATCCCTGAAGGAAAATGTGTATAATTGAGAAAATCGATTCCTGGCTCTGTGAGTGTTACTTCATAAACGTATTCCTGCCCTACTTTTTGAGAAAAGGAATCTCCAGTAAAACCTATAGAAACCGGTTGAGGTAAATAGAAGAGCATCAGCAGAATAAAAAGCAAACTGATAAAAAAAATACGTTTATTGGTGTTTTTATTGATATATCTGCTCATTGTCTATCATCCACAAAATATGGTAACTCTTTTTTATACATAGTGTCCTATTACCATTGAACATTACCTCAAGCTAGCAATTACCACCTTGTTTATATCTTATCTTGAGATAAAAAATATGAAGTCGCACGAATTCTTATATTTCAATGTTCTTAGGACATTAACTTTTTATATTTCCTTTTATTTAAATATTACAACTTTTTTTTCTACCTGAACCCTCCTTGCATTACCTCTGCCATAGAACTGCCCAACCTCCTCAAATCGATATGTGGTGGATTGGCTTGGGAATTAACTTAGGAGGCGATGGATTATCCTGGAGTGATTGGAAGGACTGGATAAAATGACAAGTGAGACTGATACGTGAAATTGATAATGAAACTGATTATATAACGACCATCAAATCATCGGAATAAAAATCATCTGAATAAATATCTTCCATTTCTTAGACATCTCCTATGCACAAATTGATCCCACCGAATGGGAAGCTGGATGGCGATGTCATGCGGGTTTAATAAATGCAAATGGAACGCCTAAATTAGCCTATTATGTTCTCAAAGATTATTGGAATTCACTTTCCTAATAATTTTTAATTACATTTTTTGGCTTATCTAAGGCCGACTTCTCGATATTCAACAATCTTCTCTTACTTAATTCTTGAAATTCTTTATTTTTTAATGGGCTATAAAAGGGATGCCTAATAAATTATGGAGAATAAAAATAAAATGCAACTAGACTTTTTTAGGTGGAAGGTAAATGCCTTTATCGAAGAAATTAATCGGGCTTTTGTGTGCAACAATTATTATTACTGGAATGTCGATAGCTTACGTTTTCTATATACTTCAGCAATATGAGAGCAATGGTGGGAATGGCGGTGGAGAGACACAATTTGGCACTTTCGATTTAACAATAACATTTCCTTCTAATGGAACCCAAATTAATTCAACTATAGTGGTTTTACGGGGAACTACCAATGGCTCTTCTCAAATTACGCAAATTATCGTGAATGGGCATAATGCTACGAGTACTTTGGGAAATTTTAAAAATTGGGCTATTGCTATCTCTTTGAAAAATGGAGTAAATCTGATTCAAGTCGATATTTTGTATAACACCACCGAAACTCTTAATAATGCCTCTTTTGTCCAAGTTTTAGCCGATACATCATCTTTTCCGAAGAGCTCTGACCGCCCAGATGATAGCCATAGTGATTTGAACAATGATGGAATCGATGGGATGTGTGATCAAGCTATTTTTGTAGCGGAAACTGGGCAAGATACGAATTCTGGCAATATAACACATCCGTTGCGAACGATCAGTGCTGCCATATCGCGAGCCTTTTCAGAAGGTGGCAAGGACGTCTATGTTTCTGATGGCATTTATAATGAACAGGTCACCATGCTCGACGGAATCAGTATTTTTGGAGGTTACAATGCTTCTGCCGTCTGGACTCGTAGTTCGACGATTCATCCTGTAATTAATTCAACCCAAGAAGTAAATAATCGTGTGATTGGGGTAATTGCAGAAAGTATTTCCACACTGACCTATCTCGATCAAATGGAGATCCGCGCTGG
>SUPS01000236.1 GCA_005191415.1 Candidatus Helarchaeota ASGARD archaeon Hel_GB_A | reverse complement strand
ATCTTCTCACTTTGTTTTAATGAATTTTAACTTATTTAATAGCAATTATAGTCGAGTGAATCAAAATAATGTATTAAAAGTTAGAGAAGCTGCCAATTCAATTATTTTTAATGAAATGTACTATTATTGGAGTGGTAGTATTACAATTATTGGTATAGGAGGATTTGGGTGGAGTGGTACTGAAATATATTATTACGAAAGCGGAAACATTTTTAGAATTGTATCTACAAATTCATATTTTGGGGATGAGGAGAGGACTGTGGACAATTCCACCCGTCTATTATCGGGATCTAGCATCTGGAGCGGACATGATCCTTTCTGGATTTTCAACAACGTTACTATAGGATCCACTGTTCCTATTGCGATTCCTGCAAGTACAGAACAAACCTTTACGGTAGTTGATGAAGATAACCGAACTGCTTTAGGCAAGATATATGAATGTTGGAGATTAACGGGTTCATATGGGAGCGTAGCATATTATGAGAAAATCACAGGATTATTGATTTATGGAGATTTCCGCTATCCAGTTGGTCCTTGGACATATTCATATACAATTGGTGTGACATCCACAAATGCCTTGAATTTTTTTCCAAATAATCTTATTAATGGGCAGGTGACACCACCTTCGGGTAATACTTCTACTTATTTTAATTTCTCAGTAAATTATACAGATCCAGACAACGTAGAACCCGCCTGGGTACGACTTTATCTTGATGAATTTGTTTTTGATATGGTTAAGCAAGATCCTGGAGATAATAATTACGAAGATGGGTGTATTTATCAATACATCACCCCCGTTTTAAACACAACACACCAATTTCACTTCGAGGCATCTGACTACAAATACATCGCGCGAGATCCAATTTCTACTAATTATTCAGGACCTTATCCCGTTAATAAAATCAATACCGCTGGCCCAAATCTTTTCAATGGAAAAGTCTCTCCAGATAGAGGGCATAATTCTACTATTTATACTTTTGAAGTTATTTATAACGATTCGGATAATAACCCCCCTACTTATGTAAATTTAACTTTAAATCAAACTGTCTATCAAATGACACAACAAAACCCAAATGATATTAATTATATGAATGGATGTACTTTTGTTTATTCGACTCAACTTGAACCTGGCATTTATTTTTATCATTTTAATGCAAGCGATGGAACATTTGATTGTGGTACTATTGAATATACGGGTCCCACTGTTTGGGCGCCCCATCCTTCTGGTTCAGTACTTTTTGATGGGATGTATTATTTCTGGAGCGGTACCCGATACTTATGGTCCTGGAATGGAAATGAAAATTACACCAGTCTATCTGGAAACAATTTTTCAAATGATGGATGGTATTACTACTTTTCAACTTATACTGATCATAAAGATGTTAATAACGAAACGCGATTTTTTCCTATTTCATCTTATTGGGGGACAAATTCGCATGATTGGGTTTGGATTTGGAATAATCTCTCGTTATACGATACAACCCTAATTGCGGTACATTCCGATGGAGATCATTTATTTAATATAACTGGAACTGCGGTGGTTAATCGATTGGGAAAAGATTGGAATTGTTGGAAATTGACTGATGGTCAAGGAAGTACGGCATATTATGATCAGGCGTCAGGTTTACTTATTAGTGGAACATTTTATTCAAATTCTCTGGGATATAGCTATAATATAGCTGTTACAGATACAAATGCTCCAGACTATTTACCTCCAGTTTTAAGTGATTGTCAAGTCACGCCAACTACTGGAAATCTTACAACTCTCTTTAATTTTACCCTCGTTTATACAGATGAACATAAACCATTGTACGGACCTTATCTAATCTTAAATGGAACTTTATATCAAATGACAAAAGTTGATCCAAACGATAATAATTATACAGACGGCGTTCTCTACTATTACACAATAAGACTTTTGAATGGGACATATAACTTTCATTTTAATGCAACAGAAGGGCATTTTTGGACTCGATATCCAGAAAGCGGTGAAATTATCGGACCAATAGTCAATTATACAAATATTGCTGCACCAAATCTTACTAATGGTTATGTAACGCCAAATTATTCATCGCATTTTAACCTTTATCAATTTGTGGTTAATTATACGGATTGGGATAATAATGCGCCCCTATATGTTAATTTGATCCTCAATGATACTATATATTCCATGGAAAAACAAGATTTGGGAGACATTTATTATTGTGATGGATGTATTTTCCAGCTTACTCTTAATTTAACTGAAGGATATTACCAATATTATTTCAATACTTCCGATCTTGAACGTTCAAGCCGCGCACCTCAAGTGGGTGAATTTTCAGGACCATATGTATTTTATCCGCTTCAACATAATGTTTCCCAAGATCGCGAATTAAATTCAACTAATACCATAGATCAGTTCTATTTTCCAGCTAAAACGTCAAGTTGGGTAGGGGTTGCGATAAAACCTCCAGTAGGGGCAAATTTCGATTTAGATCTTTATTCAACATATAATCTAACGCAGCTAATTACATCATCATCACAGTTAGGGGCAAGTATTGATCTGGTGGCATTAAGTTTATATGATATTACGACTATAGAAGATCGTTTTGCAAAAGTTTTAAAAGTTGCTGGTGAAGGGAGCTATCGGATTGAAATGGAGAATAGTGTTGAGCTCCTTACTCCCTTAAATTCCTATTTAAGATCAATGACTGAAAGTGATTTAATTAATGTATATCAAGTATGGCAGCATCAGAATTATACTTTATACCAAATTAATATTACTCCAGATATTGGACTTGATCTTGGACTTTATGTTTTTAATGAAACTGGAGGAATACTTTCAGCACTCAATTCCTCTTCTAGTGGGGGGAGTGGTGCTTCTGAAAGCGTATTAATAACTCTTTCTTCTACAGATGTATTTGGATTTATTGTTACAAATGAGAACAGTGCTAATGGAAGTTATTTAATTGATATTACGGATAATATTTATCCTCCAACCTTAAGTGACGAGAATCTTACCCCAACTAGTGGAAATATGACAATTCCCTATACTTTTACGATAAATTACACTGATAAAGATAATTATGCTCCGAGCTACATAGAAATTGTATTGAATGATACTGCTTATTCAATGGAAAAACAAAATCCTAGCGATATTGACTATACAGATGGCTGTATCTATTATTATTCAACTGTTCTACCGGGCAATATTACATATTATTATAGAGCATCGGATAGTCGATTTTTAGTCCGTTATCCATCATCCGGCAATTTAACCGGACCACTCATCGAATATGGTAATCTTGCCCCTCCAAACTTAACTAACGGCAAAATTATACCAACTAAAGGATGGGATTTAACTTATTTCACTTTTCAGGTTAATTATAGTGACAGTGATAATAATCCGCCTTCTTATATTACAGTTACAATAAATGGTACCACCTATCCTATGGTAAAGCAGGATATTACCGATATTAATTATATAGATGGGGTTATTTACGAATATATTACTACTTTTAGCGAATACGGTAAATATTATTTTCACTTCAACGCCTCAGATGGTGTATTTTCTACCTCATTTCCGGAATCTGGCGAAATCCAAGGCCCGAATGTTACAGATGAACTACATGATTATGTTATGTATGTGGGAGTAGATTATCAATGGGATGACGTAACGAATGACCATGATTTGATGTTAAGTCAAGGTTCAGCTGTTCTAAATTGGCCGCTTCCTTTCGAATTTCCATTTTATAATGAAACATATAGTACGATAGTCATCGGTGCAGACGGTTATGTAGGTTTTAAAACGTGGATAATGGGTACTTCTTTCGGTTTACCGTCTACAAGTCCTTACATGCAGAGAGTGATCCTTCCCTACCTAGAGGATTTTGCCCCTGAACAGGTCGGGGGAGATATTCCAGTTTATTGTGGGACAAGAACCAATCCCAACCGCTTTATTGTGGAATGGAAAGATGTAAGATTAGAAAATGGAGGTAGTATTACTGGAACTTTCGAAGTGATTTTGTATGAAACTGGCGCTATAAAATTTCAATATGATTATATTAGCGCCTTAGATAGTTATCAATTAGTAGGAATCAACCACGGCGATGGTATTCATTATAATGAATTCACTGGACTAAATACATCAATAGACGATTTTGCCATTATGTTCTATTATGATGCAAAACAACGAATCTATGAAAATGTTTTACCTGCTAATTTATCAAATCCAAGTTTAACACCTTCTGAGGGTAATACAACCACTTTATTCACATTTAGGATAAATTATACTGATCCTGAGAATTATAAACCTGCATCAATAAATGTTGTAATAAATGGAATTCCTTATTCAATGTCAAAGCAGGATCCCACAGATAAATACTATGCTGACGGCTGTATTTATGAATATACTACCCGAATTCCTTCTAATTTTACATATTACTTTACATGCAATGATCAATATTTTGATACGCGATATCCAACTTCAACTAACTTAAGTGGTCCAACCATAACTTACCTTAATGATTATAATCCGATGTTTTTCGATGCAAAAGTCCTTCCATACCATGGATTTGAACCTACTCTTTTTGAATTTTATGTAAATTATACGGATTTAGATAATAATCCTCCTACTTATATGTATATTACTATTAACGGCACTACTTACCAAATGGTGCCCGTAGATCCCTACGATATAGATTTTGTGGATGGAACAATATATTTCTGTAATACAACTATGCACTTAGGATTGGGGACATACCTTTATTTCTTTAATAGTTCAGATGGTATTAACGATGTTGGGAGTGAAGTGTATACTGGACCGGAAGTAAATGTATATACTGAAACAATTTTGATTAACGAAGTAACTTTAGGGATGGAGCGAATAGAGCTTCTGAATTTGGGTCCAGATCAGAATATGACTGGTTGGTCTTTGCATCTTTGGCGCCGAGATAACCTCTATCATACGGTAACTTTTCCAGATAACCTCACCTTTCACCACAATGATTTTATTCTTTTTCAAAATGGGGGAAATGTCAATGATACAATTTTAGGTTTTGGGACTAATTTAGTGTGGTGGGCTGGTGAATCAGGTGCAGTGGCAGTCTTAAATGATCTCGGAGAGGTTGTGGATTTTATGTGTTGGAATAATTTCTCGGGAAGCACACCACCAGGAACATTATGGTTTGGTGATTCAATTAATATTCCAGAACTGCGAAACATGTACCGTAACAGCCTTATCGACACACATACCAAAGATGATTGGAATGATACAGCATGGAATGATTATACATGGCGAAATTATAATCCAGGGCAAACTCCACCTGTTAATAATGTACCTATTTTAAGTGATGGAGGGGTAAGTCCTTCTAGTGGTGTCGACCATACCGAATTTGTTTTTGAAGTGAATTATACAGATATAGATAATGACCCACCCAGTTCCATTATAGTTTATATAAATGGTTTAGGCTATTCTATGACTAAGAGATTTAATGATTTCGATTATACAGATGGATGTATCTACGAATATAAAACTACTTTAAGCCCAGGAACTTACAGATATTATTTTAACGCTTCTGATGGTGAAGATTCTATACGATTACCAACAGTATCTGAATTTATTGGACCTACTGTTATTCCAAATCAAGTACCTCAGTTATCAGATCCCAGCATCTCCCCAGAAATGGGAGATACTCTCACTCTATTCACATTTACCATTAATTATACAGATTCAGATAATGATTCACCACTTTATGTAAACCTTATTATTGAGGAACTCGGCACCTTTACCATGATAAAACAAAACCCAAGTGATTCTAATTATACAAATGGATGTATTTATACATATTCACTCTATCTGGATGTAGGGAATTATACTTACTATTTCAATGCATCAGATGGTTATGATTCAGCTAGGTTTCCTCTTAGTGGCTATTTAGAAGGACCTGTTGTTAAACCATCTCCAAGTCAGCCCCCATCAACTCCAATCTGGATCATTTTAATTATTGTAATTGGTGCAGTTATCGGTGTATCTGCTGTTCATCTCCATAAAAGGAGAGCTGGACAAATTAAAACTGTAATAATGAAAGAGAAAACAACTTGGATCACTAAAGCATTAAATTATTCTCCTGAATTTGAACAAAAATTATTAATGCTCCGCGAAAAGCCTAAATTATTGAACCAAATTAAAGATCCTGAACTTTTACAATTTCTTACAAAAACTTTCACAATTCTATCCCCCAATACTGTAATGCAATTAGACCAGATGTTATTATCAGAAAACGAAAAAATTGAAATCTTAGAAGCTATTTTAATACTTTCCCCAGAACAACGCAAAAAATTTCTCAATGAATTCCGAGAAGACCAAAAGGAGGCTTCAAACTAGTTGTTAATAAAAAAGGAATGATAATGATTTCATTAACATATAATTATGGTAATTATGATGAT
>SUPS01000235.1:5806-6437 GCA_005191415.1 Candidatus Helarchaeota ASGARD archaeon Hel_GB_A | reverse complement strand
GAAAATATAGATATAACTAAAATCATAAAAGATGTAGCAGGAATCTGGAAAAATCATCCATTATTTGCAAATAAAACAACAAAAGAGATCATTGAAATGCTCAGAGGTCCTGATGATGAGACAAGCTAACAATAAAATTACTCTTGATTCAAGTATAATAATTTCTATTTTAAAAGAAGATGAATTTTTTCAAGAAGTTGTTAAAGTTATTGAAATATTAAAAAAACTTAGTTTTCAAGTGTTTATGAGCTATATTACATATTCAGAAATATGGATAGGCGTTATATCCGCTAAAACACCAAAAGAAGACGAGCTAAAATTGAATAAAACTTTGTATGAACTTTTTGAAGTAAATATCACGAATCTAAATATTACTATTGCCCGAATTGCAGCTAATGCTTTTTTAAGTTATAAACGTCTTAAAGGTAAGAGAGAGTTTTTAATTCCTGATTTTTTAATTGGGGCACATGCACAATACTATACAAATTCTCTGCTTACTACAAATCCCCGCGATTTTCTTAAGTATTTCCAAAATTTGAAAGTACTAACTCCGAAACAATTTATTAAAAGCTATAGACTTCCATAGATCAATATCAAAGAAAAAGTTAAATTTTTTTAGAAATTCTGCTTC
>SUPS01000235.1:0-5796 GCA_005191415.1 Candidatus Helarchaeota ASGARD archaeon Hel_GB_A | reverse complement strand
AGAGATCATTGAAATGCTAAGAGGTCCTGATGAGTATAATAATTACTCTTGATTCAAGTATAATAATTTCTATAGGCTTCCATAGATCAATATCAAAGAAAAAGTTAAATTTTTTTAGAAATTCTGCTTCAAAAATAAGTTTGGCATCAAAGTATGAATAAAGATGCCTTGTAGACAATGATAGCATCGGTAATAAATAACTCCTCGCTGAGGTGTCATATAATTCGGGGATACACTCATATAACTTTCGCATCTCTCACATACCATTTGAATCTCAATGGTGCCATCCTCCAACTTCTGAATATAGCAAGACACGAAATAATGACATTCAGGACATTCATATAAATATAATATGTCCGTTGAATCCCTCGAATTTGAAGTTAATTTTCGCTTCATTCTCGACAGGCATTTTGTATGGATGAAAACTATTGAATCAAATTTTAACGCCACGATAGGACACCTAAAATTTTCTTGATACTCACGAAAGATATATATGACTTCTATTCAGACCTTTAAAAATATCCCGATATTATTCTGGTTTTTAGATTATCCTTCTATTGAATTTCTCATGGCATTAAACGATCTTTTATGGAATCATCTTCATGGGCAGATAAAAGTAGTTCAAAGTATCGCAAAAGCATTAGTAACTCCTTCCTCAAGCAACGTGATGGAGCATATTGTCTCACTTATAAATATTCTGGGACATGCTTCCAGAATGAAAAGAATTCAACATGTACAACCTCCTGTAAAATCAACTCCATTACTGAAACAAATGTCGCCTCCTATTGAATCTGTAAATGGTATTGGGAAAAAGTTAGGCGCTAAATTACGATCTTTTGGCATTCATACTGTCGCAGATCTTAAAAAGTATAATCCTCAGACGTGCAAGATTCCAGGTATTTCTCAAAATCGGATTCTAAAGTGGCAAAGGAGTGTATAATCCAGAAATTCTATAAATATTATTAATTTTTTAACACCACTTACTAGGTATTTCAATCAAATTATATGATTTATCTAACTTTTCTTCATTTTCAAGGGAAAAAAAATAAAAAGTAGTCCCAATAAATCAATTCTTACAATTAAGGTGAGAGTCATGGTGGAATTAACGCCTAAGTTATTTGTTGACCTAACGTTGGAAATGCTCCCGAAATTAGTTGCAAAATTAACAGAGGCGGTTGCAGCCAACAAAGAACGGTTAGAGAATGCCAGCGGACCAGGCGAAACCATGGGCATCCTAATGGAAATAATGCTTGAGTTAAGAAACGAAATTGGAAAGGATATCTTACCTGAGGGGATCTCTGGCGAAGATATGGAAGCCTATAAGCAAGAACATGAAGCCGAAATTCAAGAATATATAAACTCCAACCCTGAAATTAAAGAAAAGTGGGAGAACTTACAACAACAGTTGGAATCGAAATTCCAAGAGCTAGCTTCTTAATCTATCATTCTATATTTTTTATTTGTCTATTAAAAGTAATTAACCACTAATCGAACTAGACCTATTTATTTTCGTTTCAAAGTTTTAGTAGGTAACTTAGAGATGAATATTTCAAATTTAACGGAATTAGAAGCATTAATTCGTCAAAAACTTCAGAGTCGGAAACCATTAATTTTAGAACCCCCAGATTTTAAGCGTTCTGCAGTATTAATGCCCATTTTTTTTGATAAAGGACAGTTTAAATTTATTTTAACCAAAAGAACGGATTCTTTAAAATATCATAAGGGTGAAATCTCTTTTCCTGGAGGGCGATGCGAGAAGCATGATAAAAATTTAATGGAAACTGCCTTAAGGGAAACCGAAGAAGAAATTGGGGTCGAAAGAAAACATATCAAGGTAGTTGGGCGCCTTGATGATTTATTCACTATCACAAAATACATTATAACTCCTTTTGTTGGATTAATTTATGAAAAAGTAGAATATAAATCAAATGATGACGAAGTGGCTGAACTATTACAAGTTCCTTTAGATTTATTTTTATCAAAAGAGAAGTTTCAGGAGAAATGCTGGGTTCGTAATGGAACAAATTATCCCTTATATTACTATTATTGGAATAATTATGAGATATGGGGTGCAACTGCATATATTATCAACCAATTCATTGAAATCGTATTTGATTTTCAGCCCTCCGAAATCAATTTTAAGAGAACGGATCCCAGTATAATTGACCAATTTCTAGGTTGAACTACACGAATGTCGGGCGGAATTAGATCGATCAAGGTTATTAAACCTGGGCTTTTAGTTCGATCAGAAACTGGTGTAATTCTAGATGCACGATCCACAGTAACACTCATACAGAGCGAAAAGAACAATATTTTAGTTGATACATCACTAAAAAAAGACAGAGAATCTCTCCTTTTTGGGCTTCAAGAACAAAATCTAACTCCTAAAGATATAAACATTGTCATAAATACCCATGGACATAGAGATCATGTCGAAAACAACGTCCTTTTCTCCTCTGCAAAGATATACGTGCATCATCTCAATAAATTAAGGGGAAAATGTGTAAAAGTTAAATCCTTTCCTTATTACCTCGAAAAGGATATTAAGATTATTGAAACTCCTGGACATTCATGGGATAGCATATCCATCATCGTGAAATTTGACCTTATTTATGCTCTCACTGGTGATGCCATTCCAATTAAGAATAATTATTTCGAATGGATACCCCCCATAGTTCACGTCGATGCCAATCGTGCACTTGAATCAATGAAACAAATCGTACAACTCGCAGATATCATTATCCCTGGACATGAACCGCCTTTTAGAATTGAGAAATCATTCATTCAATAGTAGATTAATCCTCAAAAATAATTACATAAGAAAATTCTTAATTCCCCAAGACAACATTTGTTTAGGAGAGATCTTCTTCTTAAGCAGATTTAACAAGAATATAAGTGCAAATTTTGGAATTCTTCTTGTGAAATATTTTCTAAATGTTCTTCTCGATAATTTACGTAAAGTATCCGGCGGAATTTTACTAAATTGACACCCGATATTAGTCCAAGTAATAGCCCAATCCTCCAATTTAGCCGGAGGCGAAAATAAATTATGTTTAATAACATAGTTATAAAGGGGGCTTCCTGGATAGGGGACAAAGAATTTTAAAAGTAAGCTATCTGGGTTTAATTGATAGATAAAACGACATGTATATGCAATATCCTCAATAGTTTCGGTGGGAAATCCCATTATGAAAGAGGTCGAACTCATAATTCCTAATTCCCTACATAATCTCACTGCATGTAACGCTTGTTTTAATGTAATCCCCTTATTAATAAAACGTAATATCCGAGGGGACCCTGATTCAATACCAAAATAAATCTGATCACATCCAGCGACTCTTAAGAATTTAGCGACTTGTTTAGAAAGTAAATCCACCCGACAATCTATATGAAAATTTACATCCAGTTTATTCTTCACAATCCCTTGGCTGATCTTCATTGCCCTCTTTGGAGATACCGCGAAATTGTCATCTACAAATAAAATTGTTTTGGCACGGTAGGTTTCCTTTAAAAAAGCAATCTCTTCCACGACTCTTTCTGGAGATTTTGGACGCCATTTCCGTTTATTAAAAACTGTATTATAACAGAATCCGCAATTATATGGACATCCACGGGATGATTGGATAGAGAAAAAAGCAAAACTACTCCGATTCCATCCTAAAGATGTCTTAAAATACTTTTGTTTATCTAATAAATCCCATGTTGGAAATGGTAAACTATCGAGATTCCGAATAAATGGACGTGGGGCATTTTGAACAATTTTATGGGTTCCATTTTTTTGTTTTTTCCAGTATATTCCCTGAACATTCTCTAAGTCTTGTCCTTGCTCGATACAATCCGCTAATTCTAAAATAGTCTCCTCGCCTTCGCCTACCACTACGATATCAATATTCGGGTTCTCAATGGTCTGCTGAGGGAGCAAAGAAGCGTGTATTCCGCCCCATACAATTGGAACATCGAGATGTTTCCGAAATATGCTCGAAAGATATATTGCATCCAGTAACATTGGTCCCGTAAAAGAGGTCAAACCGACTAATTCAGGCTCGAATTTCAAATACTTTTTTATACTCCCATCTTCTACATTACGATCGAAAATTTTCACGTTATGCCCTGCACTTCTCAAAACAGCCGCTAAAGATAATAAACCCAGTGGTGCTTGTGCCTGGATTGATACATTCGTTGTATAACGCCGCGTGGTAGGATTTATCAAAAGAATTCGCAAATCAACATGCTCCTAAAAAACCGACTATTCTTTAAAACGATTTATTGGGCGATCACACACATGAAGACATCGCCCACAGAATTCAAACCAATCTACAGCTGATTGTTGTTCTCTTATATAGATGAATTTAGGAAGCCGGAGGAGAAGAGCTTTTAAATACCTGGTTAAAAATCCAAATTGGGATAATTCACCCTTCTTTTTGGGTAATGGAATGTCTATTCCTGAACCGGTATTTTGTCCCAATCCTAATAAATTATAAAAACATCGGAAATGGTATAACGTCGCATATTCGTAAATCTTCTCCCCCACAGTACAAGTTAATATCTTTGACTCATCAAGACAGTTCCCTGGACAGGCGCGAATACATTTCATGCACCGATCACATAATGGTGGTCCATCATACATAGGATCAGGAGGCAAGGGGGCTTCCGTTATTATAGAACAAAAACGTACCCGGTTTCCATACTGAGGTGTGATGACTAACCGATTAAAACCAAATTCTCCTAAACCTGCTGCAACCGCTGCATGTCTATGCGAAAATTCACCCATTTGTTTTTTATAATCCCAATCTTTACTATGTCCCGTTGGTACAATGGGAAAGCAGCGATAACCCTCTTTTTCAAGCAATTTCGCGATATAGAACGATGCTCGCCCTAATTCCTTATTAGGCAACGCGTAACCATAGTACTGGTAGGAAGATGGCGTATTTTTCCAGTTCTCAATAGACCCTTCGGGGATATGGCAACCAACAACCACAACTGCACGGGCTTTTGGTAAATAATCCGTGGCATGAAAGCGCCGAGGCGCCCCCTCTAAGCGTGACAGATCAGTTATCCCAACCAAATCCATGCCAATTTCATAACCCTTCTGCTTAACCTTTTCTTTCAAATCTTCCATTTTTTGTTGCATATTTCAATCTCAGTTTCTTTCTTTAAATAATTTACAATAAAAAGATTTTAATTTAATCTATATACGCACTCAATAAATACAAACAAGCCTGCGTTTAAAAAGAAAAAAAAGGAATGTTGTCGGCTGTGAATTAACCCATTAGTTCAAAACCAAATTCATCGCTCAAAGCTTCTAAAACAGATCGAAGTGCCATCGCTTTTGTTAGGTTTCCCTCAGCCTTGATATCCCCTGACATATAAGCTTGAATGGGGTCAGCTTCACCCGCCATGAAATCTTTCATAGTGTCCTTGGACATTTTCATAACTAGATCCGCGTTTTCGACTGTTCCCATTTTATAATCAAATTTACCGTCTTTGATAATGAGGGTTATGGCGAAATCTGCATCTTCTACAACTAATGAGACGGTCGTATCCTCTATATCTTCGAGTTCCTCTGCAATATCTTCGCTGGTTTCGACAAGTTCTTTAGCCGCATCAAACATCAACGGCATGAATTTTTTTGTTAATTCGAGTGCTTCATCAACTTCAAATTCTGCCATTTTTTTCCTTACTAAGTCGTTTAGTTCGGGAAATTCTTTTGCCACCTTAACAAATCCCACTGCCTTAGCCTTTTCGATTATTTCTGGTAAAGCTTTCACAAGTTCCTCTTTCGACATAGTTTCTGCT
>SUPS01000234.1 GCA_005191415.1 Candidatus Helarchaeota ASGARD archaeon Hel_GB_A | reverse complement strand
AATTTCAGAATAAAAATATTTTTATTGAAAGAGTAGAAAAATTGGGATGCTTCTACTTCTAATTTTTGAAAAATAGAAGCGGTCCGAATTTTTTTATAGTTTCATTTACAGAATGCGCAATTAAAATGATAATAGACAAAACATATAAAGAGCACCTCGTTTTTGGACAACTGGCTGAGTATGCTACCTTTTATAAAAACTTATCATTTTCAATTTTTAGGTTCATTACACAAGGAACAGGGTCCGCTTGTAATATTGATACTTATGTTTACTCTTCAATTCAGGGAACTCTTGAATCAATTAAAGACATCCTCTTGAATGGACGAATTAACGACTCATATGCATTATTGAGAAAATATTACGATTCGACAATAATAAACATCTATTCTAACTTGTATCTAAACGACCACGTTAACATGAATAACTTTGTAGTTGAAACAATTAATAATTGGTTACAAGGAAAAAGGCAATTACCTAGATATAGAGAGATGTTAAGTTACATTAAGTCTTCAGGCAAATTATCAAAAATAAATGACTTGCTTTATAAAGACGCGACATATAAAGACTTAAGAGGACGCTGTAACGACCATACTCATTACAATTTCTATCACAATTTACTCTTAAACGACAATGAAATATTTCTAAAAAACAGATTAGTAGCCTTAGATAGTTTTTCGAAAGATTTAAAAAACATATTTATTTTACATTTATCTTACTTGTTTTATCTTAACGAGCACTATATGATGTCAAGCGATTACATTGATAGCTTAGACTGTGGATTAACGCCAGAAACAGACTTGCAATATTATGTTGCACCGTTTGTGCAAGATATTTTTGACTCTGTAATTAAGAAAAACAGAATGGATATAGCTACAGAAATAATGAATAAAACGAATATGAAACTAAAATAAACTAAATTCATAAAGCTCCTCTTAAGATGAGGAAGATTACTTTTTATTTTCAGGATATATTATGGATAAATATCATGTTGTTGAGTGGAAAGATATAGCCAGGGAGTTTAATGATGGACTTTTGTTAGGAAATGGAGCAAGTATTGCAGTCGATTCGAGTTTTAACTATTCGTCACTTTTTAAGCAAGCAAGGGGCTTAGGTTTTCTTAATACTGATATTGATAAAATATTTGAGTATTTTGATACAAGTGATTTTGAATTAGTTTTAAGAGCGCTATGGGATGCTTATCAGGTGACCACATTTTTAAAAATAAAAGGGGCAAAAATAAAGAATATTTATGATCAAATTCGTGAAGTATTAATAAACACAATATCGGAAGTTCATTGTATTTACGATGAGGCTAAAGACAATTTTGCGAGTATGGCAAAGTTTTTGAAGCATTTTAATACGATTGCTAGCTTGAATTATGATTTGGTTGTTTATTGGACAATACTTTATGCAAATGAAAAAGAAGAATACGATGGATTTAGAGATTGTTTTATTCATGGAGAGTTTCAAGATGATTTTGAGGTATTGCGAGACTCTTACAACTCAACATTGGTTTTCTATCCACATGGCAATTTAGTTTTAGCTACCGATTCTTATGGAAATGAAATTAAAATTACTAGAGCTAATGATTTGTATTTATTGGACACAATAGTCAAGAGATGGAGGAGAAGAAACTATTCCCCCCTTTTTGTTAGTGAGGGTAAAAGTAGCCAGAAGCTAAAGGCAATACGTCGAAGTTCATATCTAAACACAGTTTATGATTCGGTATTGCCCAATCTGGGGAAAACCATTGTTATTTATGGATGGTCAATAGGTGATAATGATAAACATATTCTTAAAAAAATTCTTAAAAGAAAAGTTGGACGTATTGCAATTTCTGTCTTCGGAAAAAAGGATTATGAAGATAAGAAGGATAAGATTAAAAAAATAAGGAAATTGAAGCCGTATCTGCAAGCCCTCGATATTACATTATTTGATGCTAGGACTTGTTGGACATGTTGATAATAAAAACCTGTCTGACCCCATTCCCGTTTCCATTTAGTTCATTAGTACAAATTAATTACTATTAGTAAGAAAGGATTTGTAATGAAGTACTGTTTTTTATCCACTTTGTATCGTATTGAGATTACCGAATTTCTGGGTCATGGCTACCAAATTATTCCTGGGTTGTATCTTTCTAATGATCTAGAACAAGCGAAGAAATTAATTACACCATCATTTGTTGAAGCGGCTGGAGGACTCGAAACTAGAGCACTACATAATGCAGATGCATTTGTTTATTCAATTGGTGAATGGGAATCTCAGTGTCAAGAGGAAAAAGAAAAAATTAGGGTTCTTGGTAAGTTTTTAGATATTGTCCATCTTTTTTTGAATACACTTTGGTTTATCAAAGATTGTAGCGTGAATCAAGAAATTGGCTTTTTTGAATACCCCTTTAGAAATTCATATTCTTCCGTTTCTAGCAATTTTAGAGGTGTTTTATTTACAACAGCAGAAGGTAGTTTCAGAAAGACAAGATTTACACGTGAAGAATTGCGAGTTGCAAGAGAAGTCATTAGACTCTTTGGGCCAAGAGAAAAACTTAATCCATTTATCGAAGATACACATAAAGATGAGCCCTATAGCGGAGTAGATCGCTTTTCATTATGTCTATTTTTTCTTCAAGCTGCTCGCACTATGTCTTATGTCCCTGTAAAAATAGCATTTTATTGTACATGTTTCGAATCCCTTGTTTCAACAGATCCATCAGAAACTGCGCACAAAGTAGCTGAAAGGGTTGCGATTCTTCTGAAGCAAAAAGACAATCCAAGTGGAATATTCAAATCTTTGAAAAAAGCTTATGGTATTAGGTCAAAAACTGTTCACGGTAGTCTTATTAAGATGTCAGACAGAGAATGTGTAAAACTATCAACCTTATGTGATGAATATCTACGAGACATTTTGATAACTTTTCTAAGAAACAGTAACTTGATGGATATTCTGATGGGGAGACCTGAAAAGATAGATGATTTTTTCTTAAAGAAAGTCTTGGAAGAGAGGAATACTTCCTAAGGCGCTAGGTTTAAACTATTATGCGTATTTGGATTTTAATCTGCCGTTGTAATATGAGTTTTAAAATAAAATATACCCCTTTTGGGATGCTTCTACTACTTTAAAAACAGTAAGAAGGAGTGAATAATATGATTCAAAAGGATCCTGTTTCTATTTTTGATTTTCCCAAACAAGGAGAACATTTATTATTTGCTGATGAAGATACTTATAATTTAGAAATAAAAGATATTGTTTTAAAAAGATGCCTTTTTAGAAGAGTGGGCATAAAACATCTCAAAGCCCAAAGTTGTGATTTTCATGGCTGTATTTTTGAAGACTGCTATTTTAGAGAAGGAGATTTTACGAATATAGATTTTACTGGTTCTATTTTTAGGGATTGCAATTTATCTAAAGCTAAATTTAAGGCTTGTTCTTTTCGCTATGTAAGATTTAATAATTGTTTAATCAATACCAAAGAGATTATGTCCAATCTACCCAGGGAGCCTAATCTACGTTCGCAATTATTACTTTCTTTGAAAAAAAACTCAATTGAAATGGGACTCAACGAAGAAGCTGATTTGTTTTTAGTAGAGCAAATAAAAACTAGAAAAGAAGAATTAAATGCCATTTTTCATTCCGAAATAGTTACTATAAAGAAAAATATTCTATTTTAGATAGGATGAGTGCAGCATTACAATTACTAAAATTAAATTTAGAAGGTTTTATTTGGGGACATGGTCTGAGTATCTTTAGAATCATAAGAACAAGTATATCATTAATATTAATAATAGGTTTTATTTTATATAAATTTAAGTTAGTTTTTTACGCTCCCTATAAGGAACCCACGCCTTTAACTTTAATACAATCTATATATTTTAGTGCGATTAATTTCGTGGGCGGGAGTTATAGAGATTTTACTCTTTTCAATATCTTGTCTAAAATCATTTTTTTACTTATTCGTCTATTTGGATTTGTATTTTTAGGCTTCTTTATAGCTGCTTTATATAGGAAAATTGCTCGGAGATAATGTTGAATTTCTCTAAATATAGTTTTATCATTGCTGTTTTTGTTTTTGGTTCATATGCAAGAGATGATAAAGATAAAGATTCAGATTTAGATTTATGCATAATTTGTGAAAATTTGCCTTTTGGTCTTTTATTAATACTGAGAGAGGAAATTGCCAAAATGCTTGAAATTTCACAAAAGAGTATAGTTATTTATACGACCTCAGATTTAGAACAAATGTCAAGAAAAGGTTCAATGTTTATGTGGCATTTAAAACTTGAAGGGAAATTGATTTATTCCATACCTAATGATAAATTGATAGATAAATGTTTTAATAATCTTAATCCTTATAATAATGCTGATGAGGATTTAAAAATTTATAAATCTTTATTAGACGACATTAAAGTAAGTGTCATAGATAAGGAAGAAATTAATGAGTTTGATTTGGCTCTGATTTTTACGGTAGCCAGGTATACATGCATGGTTCTCTGTGAGTATAAAGGAGTTCCACGATTTGGAAGAAAAGATGGTTTCTCAACTTTAGCAGAGTTTTATCAAGATAAATTACCACTTAAAAAAATACATATTTAATTTTAACTGAGTGGAAGTTATGCTATGAACGCGGTAAAAAGTTAAAAAAAATTACCAAGTCAAACTGAGATAGCAAGGATAATAAAAGAGGTTTATAGTTTGATTAAATTTACAAAGGAGGAAATTGGGTGCCAGAGCATCTAAATAATCTAAGTTTGTTAATAGAAAATCTTTCAGGTAAGAAAGACATAGGCTATACTTTTAGAACTAAAATAGAACGAGAATTATTCTTGTTAATTAAAGATTTCTGTAAAAACAAACTAAGCTATGACCTGCAAGGAATGGAAAGTAAACATAAAAAGGAATTTGATAAATTTTGTGAAGAAAAGAAAATTCAAAACCAAATTATAAAGATTGTACACAAAGCTTTTAATATATGTTATTTATTATGGGGATTAGCATCTTCCAACCCTTATGTAGAATGGGGGACAGTTGTCGAGCTCGGGAAAGATAAAGCAATTAAAATTAGCAAAAAAAGAAAGACTTGATTTCAGCAAAGAAAGAGAATTAGAAGTGAGATTTGGGGAATTATTTCCAGTTTTTGGCAAAGAAGATTATTATGCAACAAAATTTGATGCTATATGTGTTTTGGTTGATAAAGCGATGGAATTTATAAAAGACTTTAAATAAAATCAAATTAAGGACATTGGTGCTTTATTTAAGCCCGATATATTGTATTAGGTTATAGGAGAAACCGAGATAAGGAGAAATTAATAATTGGATAATAACCAAAAGCAAATTAGTAAAAAAATTGAAGAAGAAATTATTAATGTCGGGTTTGATCCCCTTTTGATAGTTGCTGGTCCCGGCACAGGAAAAACAACACTTCTTGCAAAAAGGGTCAAGAGAATCTTAAATAACGCATTAGCAGATATAGAAGAAATAATTATTTTATCGTTTACAAATTCATCAGTGAAAGATATAAGAGAGAAACTCAATGAGTTTAAAATTAGTCAGGATGTTCAAGTATTAACTGTACATAAATTGGCATACAAGGTCGTATTGAGTAACTTCGAAAAGTCAAAATTTAAAGATGATTTCCATCTTGCAGATTTAAAGGATGATATTCTAATTTTGAAAGATTCGTTAGCTAACCATAGAATAAGCGATAAATCTGCAAAGCAAATTCTTAATTCAAAACTTTATGAGAAGCTTGCAACAATGCAACGAATAGAAATTAATAACAAATTTCTTCAATACAAAGAATTTTATAATGCATATAATTTTTACGAAATAACTGAGGAGGCTGTAAGGATACTAAAAAATTATCCCGAGATAAGACAAAGGTACTTCCAAAAAATAAAATTTCTGATAGTTGACGAATATCAAGATTTGAATGTTTGTGACCAAGAATTTATAGATATTATTACTAATAACTATAAAGGTCTTACATTAGCAGGTGATGATGATCAAAGCATATACGGCTTTAGATATGCCTATCCAGATGGCATTAGATCAAAATATCATTCCGGTATTTTTATAAATAAAAATTGGAAATATTGTTGGAGAAGCCCATATTTTATAACAAAGATTGCGAATTTCATAAGAAAGAAAGATTCCAAAAGCATACCTAAGGAATTGATAAAAGAGGAGTCTAAATCTAAAGCAATAATAGCATCTTTACCATCTTCCCAGAAACGAACAGGAAGAAATAAGGAAGCAGAATGGGTTGCTTTTAAGATCGATGAAGAAATTAAAGAATTCCAGAAGCTTGCACAACAAAGAAATAAAAAACTAAAGGTTTTAGTTTTGGCGAGTGAGGAAAAAGTATATACTGATTTAAAGAAGATTCTTTTGGAAGAAGAGATAAATTTTATTACTAAAAAATCGAAATTGCTCAATTATTCTATGATTAGAGAAATTTTTAATATTTTAAGA
>SUPS01000233.1 GCA_005191415.1 Candidatus Helarchaeota ASGARD archaeon Hel_GB_A | reverse complement strand
TTATAATATTCCTGAATTATTAGAAATAGAAAGCAAATATGATGTGAAATCAACATTTTTTTTTAGAACTAATGTAAAAGATTCTAAACATCCGCCACCTCCCTATAATTTAGAAGATTATAAATCAGATATAAGATCTATGCTTAAAGGTGGATGGGAAATAGCATTACATTCAGATTTTATCTCGTTTAATGATTTAGCTCACCTTAAAAAAGAGAAAATCGAACTTGAAAAAATTGCTGGAACAAAAATTTTTGGGAATCGTGTTCATTTCACATTAACGGATATAAGACTGTATTCAAATTTGAAAAAACTGAATTTCAAATATGATTCTTCAGTAAAAAATTTTAGAGACCAGATTAAACAGGAAGATTTCGGATTTTATATTAAAAACGGAATTATAATTTTTCCTATAACATTTATGGATGCTTTGATATTCACTTATTTCGCAAAAAGTGAAGCAGATGTCATGAAATCACTCAAACAGACTATTAAGACATGTGAAAGAATGCATAAAAAAGATAAAATCATTACCTTAATCTGGCATAATTGTGTATTAAAAATGAAGTACGGAAGAATGTATAATGAAGTTCTAGAGTATTTAACTTCACAGAAGAATATTGAAATAAAAAGAGGAATAGATTTAGTAAAAATGATAGAAAAAAATGCATTTTAAATATTCTTTAGTTTAGTGGATTAAAAAAGCGCCAATTCCCCTTTGGGAGCTCATCAATAAAAACTCTAACAAAACTTTTACACGACGTGAGAACATCGTAAATATCAAAGTGTAGGAGGTGAGCAACAGGCCTTCGCCGAATTGCTCTGCATTATGGGCAGTTAGACCGTTGCCCTGGCGAACCTCGAAGAGTTCGTGGCGTTCCTTGCGTAGCCGCCCTGTTTTTAGAACTGGGGTGAATTTTTGGAAGTCCAAGGCGTAAAAAGAGCTTCCTCGCACTGCATGGTATTGAGAATAAGCCAATTTTACGATGTGTTTAAATATATTAGTGGCGAGAAGCTTTTATAGTGCCTTGGACAATGCATGGTATAAATAATAAAAGAGAAATCTCTTATGTCGGAAATTGTTCTAAAAGAAATTAAATTAAAAATATACAAAAATCCCTTCACGAATAGCCAAATGCATGAACAGATGCTCGACGAAGATGTGAAAATAAAGAAATTAGCGAAAGATGCTTTTTATTTAGGAGAAATCCGTGTTGATGACCGTATTTACGGTGTTTTAGAACTAGAAAAAGAATATTGGGCCGACAGATCGACACCAGAAGTCGATTATCTTGACCGTATAATTCTTAAATTACATGACAAAACTGGAAAGACTATTGGAATGATAGAAGAGCGTCTCTTAAAAGAATTAATGCAATCCACTGTTAGTGGCAAATTGCCTGTATTCACGATAACCCTAAAAGGGAATCCCTACATGATCGATATCGAAAAGGAATCCGATAAATTAGTCTTCCCTGTATTGACAAATAAATCTAAAAACATCTTTGAAATTTTCGTGTTGAATAAAAAATCATTAGCAATTGGGGCGGACTATACTGTTACTCGAAAATTAGGGGATCAGAAAGTTGCTGATATCGATTCAAAGCGCGGAGGAAAAATTGAGATTAAAATTTACGATGATGAGGTTGCGAATAATAAACAATTCATCGATACTTTGGCTCTCTTCGCGGCAACTATAAAATTTCATGATGGAATTGGAAAGAAAATTGAACAGGCTATCGATGCCCTAAAAGTTGGTGAGTTAGTGTTAAAACCTCCCAAAAAGGCTCTTGAATTGATGGTAGATCCCAGACGCGTGAAACGAGCTAAAAAAGTTAGAGCTGAAGAAGAAGAAGAACCACGCAAGACGAGAGAAAAACGAAGGAAACGAAAGATTCGGGGTGAAGAAGAG
This sequence comes from Candidatus Helarchaeota ASGARD archaeon Hel_GB_A, assembly GCA_005191415.1. Lineage (GTDB taxonomy): Archaea > Asgardarchaeota > Lokiarchaeia > Helarchaeales > HEL-GB-A > HEL-GB-A. The sequence continues at coordinate 4,564 of SUPS01000233.1, read as the reverse complement.
GAAGAAGCAGAAGAGGAAGAGAAACCTAAAAAAAAGAGAGCAAAGAAGAAACCTAAAAAACCGAAAAAAGATACAGTAAAGTCAAAGAAATTTAAGGAACTGTATTTAGAAGATCCCGTCCAAAAAGCATCGGGTGTCACAAAAGCAATTGCTAAAAAGTTGGAAGACTTAGGGATCCTAACGGTGGAAGACCTTCTTGCCGCTGATCCTGACGAGCTTGCGGAATTTCTTGATGATGAATCGATTACAAGTACTAAAATTCAACGCTGGATAATTGCATCAACGAAACGAGTAAAAGATACACTAAAATTAATAGAAGCAGAGCCTGAAGATATAGATGATTATGATTTACTTGATTATGGATTCTAGAGAACCTCTATTTTTCCCATTCGAATTTTTTTAACCCTTTTTTTATTATTTTCGGTGGAAAACCTTGTCGAATCAAAACTTGTTCGCAGAACTTATTGCTATATGTGGAAAGGAAAACGTATCAAATCAGGAACTTGATCGGATTGTATATTCAAGTGATTTAGCATCACTTCCTCCACTTATACGCCAGATGTATAAAATCCAGCAACCCCAATATATCGTTCGCCCCTCGACAACTGGACAAATCTCCAAAATTATTAAACTTGCAGTACAGCACAAAATTCCATTTACAACGCGGGCTGGAGCATCTACCGGGAACGGAGCGGTGATTCCGATAGATGGGGGAATCATCCTTGATCTCACTCAAATGCAAAAAATAATTAAAATTGACCCGGATTTCTATCAAATTACAGTTCAACCTGGAATTCCCTGGGAGAAGTTGAATCATTTCTTAAAGAAAAATAAATTAATGATCGGAATCCATCCCTCTAGTTCTCCTTCTGCGACGGTAGGGGGATTTATCTCAACTGGTGGATATGCAGGAATTGGTGCTCCTAAATATGGGCCAATAGCTCAGCAGATCCAGAAATTAAAAGTTATTTTGCCAGATGGTTCGATTTCAGATATTTATCCTCCGCTTAGCTCTTTATTTGTAGGAGCAGAAGGAACTCTAGGAATTATTGTAGAAATAACTTTGCAAGTATTTCCTTTATCTCAAAAGATTTCACCATTTGCTTTTGGTTTTGCAGATATAGAATCCGCGAGCTATTTCCTTCAAACCATTTTAGCTCAAGGAGTCAAGCCATATCATGTGATGTTATTTGACAGACATTTTCTGGACCTTTCAAAATCGTTAGGATTGGAAGTTCCAAAAAATGAATTTTTACTCATCTTAGCTTTGGAGGGGACTGAAGAGACTATTCAAGCCGAATCTGAAAAGATTTGGGAAACTATTTCAGATAAAAATAAATTGAACGAAAAGTTTGCCTATGATGAATGGAATAAGCGTTTTAAAGCAGAACTTTTCATTAAAAGAGCTGGTCCAAGTCTAATTCTACTTGAAGTAGGAATTTCATTAAGTAAAATAAACCATCTTTATAAAAATTTTAAAGAAATAAGTGAAACTCAGCAAATAGATTTAGGATTCTGTGGAATTCTGGGACATAATGCAACGATGCTATGCATGCCTTTTATGCTCACAGATGAACGAAATGGCATGGATTACCTAAAAATTCTGACATTCAGTCGTCGATTGCTAAGCAACGCAATAAAACACGGAGGCACATTATACGGTGTTGGACTTTGGGGTAGCAGTTATTTACCATATCTCCATAGTCAAGAAAAATTGAGAATATTCAGAGAGATCAAAACTTTACGAGATCCAGAAAATCTCTGTAATCCTGGTAAAATTATTGATGACCGGACTCCAGAACGAATGAAACCTCCAAAACCATAAAGGGATGAAAGCTATGACAATTGACAAAGAATCATTAGTTAAGGATTTAATTGATCTCGTTGGTGAAGAAAATATCATCTTTAATGATGATCAATTAAAACATTATGGACTAGATCCATTTAATCAAACGCATAAACCATTTTTGGTAGTAAAACTGTCCAAAATTTCGCATTTTAAACGTTTAAATTTTATTTTACGACGATATAAGATAGAATCCATAACTCCAAGAGGGTGTGGGTTCGGAATAAACCTGGGTGCTTACTCTGAAGATTTGATTATTGACCTAACTCTTCTTAATCAAAAGATTGAATTAGATACTCAAACTTTAACCGTAAAAGTAGAAGCTGGAGTACGCTACACAAAACTCCAAAAAATATTAAATGAAAACGGTTATAGACTCCCAATTGAGCCGATTCTCGATGGAACAATTGGTGGATTTATTGCCACAGGCGGTTATGGATATGGTAGTTATCAATTTGGCTCACTCATGAATCTCTTACGTAGTACTTCCATTGTTCTTTCAAATGGACAAATCATTCAAAGCGGAAATATCAATACTCCCCCATACTCCTGTGGATATAATTTAAACAGTTTAATTTGCGGATCAGAAGGTTACTTTGGGATAATTACAGATGCAGTCCTTGAAATAACTCCAATTGCATTAGAAAGCCATAATCTTTTATTAAAAATTCCAGCTGATGTAGATCTGATGCCAATTCTCTCAAAATTAGCGATAATTTCAACTATACATCATATCTCTCTTTATAAAGGTCTCATAGATACAACTCAGGATTCTACCAACTTATTAATAAGATTAGAGGGCCCGCCGGAAATACTTGAGCAAGACAAATCTTTCATAGAGGCAATGCCTGATATTACCTTTTCTAAATATGAAATGGCGAATAAACTATGGGATAACCGTATCTTAGAGCCCTCTCATACTCCTAAAGCAAGTATTATAATAGAAGCTATTGTTCCAATCTCCACCCTCTCCCAATTTTTAAAATTTTGGAAAATATATAATTCTCCCACATTTTTTGGGACCTTAATAAATCCAAGTTCCGCCTTACTTTACACTTTTTTCCCTCCAGAGATACCAAATGTAGAGACCGTAATGGAAACATTTGTTGAAAAATCCCATAAGTTCCAGATGCACCCTCCAACCATAGGACATCTGATCAAAAAATTTGTCGAACAATTCCATCCAAATTTAGAATATTTGAAAAGACTCAAGCCTATTTTTGACAAAATTCATCGATTAAAAGTGCGGAAGTTACAATTTTGAAGCTCCATGATTATTTAAGTCAGTACGCTAATAAAATAAATAAGGAAATTCAACAGCTCCTCAATATCTGGAATTTTCCAGACCCCCTCAATAAAGCTATAAGGTATCTCCTTGAATCAGGGGGAAAACGAATTCGTCCCACTTTAACATTACTTTCTTGTGAATGTGTTGGTGGTAAATCTAGTTCTGTTATGAATTCTGCCATTGCTATCGAACTAATTCACAATGCATCATTACTTTGGGATGATGTGATAGACGCCGATGAATTACGGCGAGGACGAATTACGGTTCACAAAAAATGGGATAAAAATATTGCACTTTTAGCGGGGGGAATGCTGGCATCAAAAGCTTTGGAACTAATTGCGAATCAACCAAATGTATTTGAATTGTATTCTAAAACTATCGGAAAAATGATTGAAGGTCAAGTCCTTGATATTACGAACAGTTTACACGCGACCCCGGACCTGTTTGAATCAAGGAGTGAAAGGGAGATTTTTGAACTCTTGCGAAATAGGTTTCGAAAAAGAGCCCTTGAAAGTCTGGAGTGGAATGAGAGCGGTGATCTCGTATTAATTGCTCAATTTAGTGAATTCGAAGAAGAGAGAGATTATTTCGAGATGATATCCTATAAAACATCTGCTTTAATTAAGTTAGCCACCAAGATCGGGGCAATTCTTGGTGGTGGAACCCAGGAAGAGATACAGGCATTGGCAAATTACGGTTTTTATCTCGGACTTGCATTCCAAGTAAGGGATGATTTAATTGGGATAATTTCAAACGAAAAAATCCTAGGGAAACCTATAGGCACGGATATCCGGCAAGGTAAATTAAATTTATATCTAATTTTTGCATTACGAAATCTGACAAATCATAAGTTAAATGACTTTTTAAAATTAATGCAGAATATTGATGCTCCTGGTGCTCTTCAAGATATAAAAGAAATTTTAAACGATTGTGGAGCATTAAATTATGCAGAAGAAAAACTAAAATTCATAGCTCAGAATGCCAAAAATGAATTAAATGCATTGCAGGATTCGGAATCTAAAGATATTTTAAATGAATTAATTACCTTCACAATAGAACGAAACTTTTGAGGTGACAGCTTGGTATTACAACTCAAAAATTACGAAAAGGAGCTTTTCATTTGTGCAAAATGCGGCTACTGTAGAGATTCTTGTGCCATATGGCGCGTTAATGGATTCGATACTGTCTCTCCTAGAGGAAAAATTTTACTATTAAAATATTTTATTGAACAGAAAAAAGAATTTCCTCCAGAATTAATTGAGAATTGGTATCTCTGTTGTACCTGCGGGAAATGTGCTGAAATTTGTCCGTTAGAAATTGATTTTCCTGAACTAATTAGAACGTACCGAATTGAATTTGCAAAAAATAAAAAAAATATATATAACGCACTAAAAAATTGTGCATAATGATTTAATCACCTGTGTCGGCTT
>SUPS01000018.1:21298-27392 GCA_005191415.1 Candidatus Helarchaeota ASGARD archaeon Hel_GB_A | reverse complement strand
CCGCAGCAGGCAGAGCCGCACCTCCCTCCGCAGCAGGCAGAGCCGCACCTCCCTCCGCAGCAGGCAGAGCCGCACCTCCCTCCGCAGCAGGCAGAGCCGCACCTCCCTCCGCAGCAGGCAGAGCCGCACCTCCCTCCGCAGCAGGCAGAGCCGCACCTCCCTCCGCAGCAGGCAGAGCCGCACCTCCCTCCGCAGCAGGCAGAGCCGCACCTCCCTCCGCAGCAGGCAGAGCCGCACCTCCCTCCGCAGCAGGCAGAGCCGCACCTCCCTCTGCAATAGACCATTCCATAAGCACTCCACCCTCTAATATCCCACAATCTGAACCACGTCAAACAGTATTATCATCTAATTCTACAGTTGATAAAAAGGATAAAGAAATAGAAATAGGTAGTTCCGGAACTAAGCAAGGCTTAATTATTAAAAAAGTGTCGAAAAAGGGGAGAAAAAAGAAACAGAGAAGAGTTACGAAGACCATTTCTAAGAAATCTAAAGTTGAAATAGAGAAAACCAGAACAGAGGTAAGCCAAGAAATTATTGAAAAAGATGAACTTGAGGCGCCTCAAATAATAGATATTGAATCTTTAGAGGAACTAGAGGAAATTAAAGATGAGAAAATATTGCAGGAAAAATCAGAGAGTATAGTATCGGAAAAAATGAAGACAGATTCAATAAAGATAATGCCGGATTTCGCCATGCCCAATACGAAACCAACAATAAATTTAATGGAAAGGACAATGCATTTAAAAGAAACAATCGAGGAAGCAATGAAGTTAGTTGAATCTTCAATGGTTGATATGGATAAATTATCTCCTGATTCTCTAAAAAATGCGTTACAACTGGTTTATCAATTAAGAGAATTAGAAAAAATGGATATTGGAGCGATTGATCCCACTAAAATAAGACAAATTGCAGATTTGGCAGAATCTTTGAAAAATAGTAAGGAAACTATCATAATTCAAAAAGAGAAATTGAAGCAATTAGAGACTAAATTGAATGAACGCGCCCTTCTTGCATTAGATAGTAAGTTAGAATTGATTACTAAAATCTTTGATGATTTCATTCGTGATTTAAAGAATACCATAGCGCAACTTTCTGGAAAAGGTGAGCAATTAATAAGACATTTTGGTAAAAAAGGAGGAAAAGAGTATCGCACACGGCAGAGGATAAAAAAAGAAGGGAAAACACTTGCACGCCATGTAGATATTCTCAAGAAAATTGGTAATCTTCCTCCAAAAGAATTCGAACACGCCAAACAGGTATATCTAGCCTTTTGGAGAGCTCGTGAAGAAAGAAAAACCAAATTAATTAAAAAATATAGTGAGATACTCACTGATTTAATTGGAATAGATCGGAAAGAATTCTTGAAGCTCACAAGAGATCCCAAATTGAAAACCAGCCTTGATGATTTATTTAAAGTAAATTAAACAGACGAAATTGCTCAATTGAAGTGATTTTATGAATCGTATTGAAAAAATAAAACGAGAAATGAAGAAGGACCAGGTAGATTGTATAATTCTCTTTGGATCGAGAAATATTTACTATGCCAGTGGGACGGCACAATTCTCGATTTGTGTAATACCGCTTGATTCAGATCCAGTTATATTTATAAAGCGCAATTTTGAACGCGGAAAACGAGAAACCTGGATTAAAGATGTTATTAAATTGAACTCTACGAAAGATGTCATTGAAGAATTGAAAGATCGAAAGCTCGATAAAGGAAAAATTGGTATCGAGATGAATTTTGTTCGAGTTAATCAATATTTGAAATTGAAACGCTCTTTAGATACAGATTTTGTTGATATAAATCCATTATTTTATAGGTTACGTATGATAAAGGAAAAAGAAGAAGTCGAAAGCATCCGAAAAGCCGCAAAGGCAGTGGAGAATGTTCAGAAAGTATGCAAGGAAGTATTACAACCAGGGATTACAGAATTAGAGGTAGCAGCAGAGGTTTCAAAAGAAGCAAGAAGAAATGGTTCATGGAGCCCTATTACTAGTTTTTATTGGGATAGTAATGGATTTGTACTTGCAAGTGGGGAAAATCTTTATACACCAGGGGATTTTCCGATCTTATCGGGAGTTGGATTGTCTAAAGCGACACCCCGCAGTGCATCGCGCCGAGTTTTGAAAGAGGGGGATATTTTTGTGTTAGATTTCGCCACTAATGTGGAGGGCTATCATGCAGATCATGCTCGTACTTATTTCATCGGTAACCCATCTTCAAAATATAAAAAATTGTATAAATTAGTTCATAATGCCCTCCAACGCATTGAAAACCAAGTGCTCGTAGGAAAAGAGATCGGAGCATTATTTAAAGAAACAAAACGACAAATGGGCGAATATCAAGAATATTTCCAGGGGTTCAATGGTTATCGACAAGGATTAGGACATGGCGTAGGATTAGAACTTGATGAACCCCCAGGACTTGTTGAACAGAACACTCAAAAATTCCAAGCAGGTATGGTTCTAGCTATCGAGCCAAAATTAATCATTCCTAAGTGGGGAGCTATCGATTTTGAAGATACGGTTTATCTTCACCCCGATTCAACCGAAGTTCTTACAAAAAGCCCTTTTGAAGAGTTCTAATTGAAAAAATTAATCCAAGCTAATAAGAAAAATTTTTATTAAAAGCCGTATGAACTTAAATTCTTTTAGCCATTAGGTAAGCGTTTTCCCCATCACGGTAATAGCCGCTTAGAGTTTTAATTTTTTGAAAGCCATGTTTCTCATAGAGAGCAATCGCGCTAGAATTCGAAATTCGGACCTCTAAAATAAATTCAGATGCGCCATAATCTTCCTTCATTGATTGCATACCTTTTAATAGAAGAGCTTCTCCAATTCCTTGGCGGCGATATGCTTCAAGCACCGCAATACTTACAAGATGCCCTTTTTTGGTCCATCGAAGTGCGAAATTTGATAAACCCTTTTCGACTCGCCACATACAATAGCCACAAATCGTATTATCATTATGTACAGCCACTAAAAAACTCTTAGGATATTTATAGAATATACTTAAAAAGAAGAAACTTGGATAATTCTCTGGCAGACAGGCTCGGTTTATTTTTATCACAGTATCTAAATCAGACTCCCGAAACTGACGGATCTGATAGGATTTATCTGAATTAGGGATTTGCACTCCGATATCCGTTACAGCAGATCACCACCGTTAGCTCTAAGAAAAATCATATTTTAGGCTTTTAAATCTTACTTGAAAAAAAAAGAATTAGGAGAACTTATATACCTTCCGAATTGGTTTTTTTACTTCCCAGACACAGCTTAATCCTTTTGGGAATGTGACTAAATCGCCTGCTTTTATGGTGACTTCACCTTGATCTGTTTTAACATTTACTTCCCCCTCAATTATATAGCATGTCTCTTCCATATCATAATACCAGTCAAATGTGCTGACTTCTTTTTCCCAAGGACTCCATTCTTTTAACATTCGCTCAATTTCTTCCTTAGAGGGTTTGCGTTTCTTGATTTCTGGCATTTTACTTCACTTTTATAGCTAAGTTTTCTATGTTATATGTAATTGGAGAAAGTATCTTATAAAAATTGAGTTGAATAGGAAAATTTTCATGCGTAAAAGATTTATGGAATAAGATGAATCTAATAGCAAGTTTAAATATATTATCGAGAAGCACGTTCCATACAAAATAAGATACGAGGATATAACATCATGAGAATGGGCGAGTAAATTTTGACAGAGGACGGATTCAAGGGATTGAGGAGACGTAGTATGGTGATCAATTTGATATAAAGAGGAATTAGGAATAATTTTCGAAGGGGGAAAATCAGAAAAACTTATGTTTCAAAATATGCGTATTGAGCCAAAAGAAAAGACGATTCACTACCATTGGCCTGAAACCGATAGAATCGGGATCCGTGAGGGATATACGTATGATAAAAATTTACGGGCGCATATTACTAATAGCCTCAACCGTTTAGCTTAGTTATTATTTTAACCTTTTTTATTTTACATACTTTTTATAATTTTATCTACCTTGATGAGGTTATCATATCCATCAATTTTTTCTATAATCATGTGTGGAGTTTTAAGATCTCCAATTCTCTTTCTTGTATGAGCATCGGACCCAATAGTAAATATAACTCCGGAATCCTTCAAGAATTTCATCATATACAATAAATTCTCATTTATCGATGGTAAATATCGCGAATTTAATTCAAAACAAATATTATTTTCTGTTAAAAATCGGCTATATACCTCTAGAGTCCTTCCTCTAAAATTATAATTATGCGCTAATGCCATTATTGCCTTTATATCGTGTGTTTGTAGGTAATTTTCGATCGATTTTAGCTGTCCAAGGAAATGTACATATTCAAAGAGAATAATTTCAAAGTTCTCGAAAGGAATTTTCTTTATCTCATTCCAATCAGATTCCATGTCAATTTCAATTCCAACAAGACAATTATATTGCAGGGCTCTCCTTAATTCTAAAATTTCATTCCTATATTTATCAAAATTTGAAAAATTAATCGTATCAATTATAAAGGCTTTCCAAGACGTGGTAAAATGGTCGGTGATAGCGATGCAGGTGAGGTTTTTTTCTTTCGCAGTTTTTATGGCATCGTTTATATTCATTGAACCATCAGAATAGGTCGTATGAAGATGTAAATCAAATTTGGAAGATTTAATAACCATACCTCTTACTTTTTAATTATTACATTTATGAAGTTTCAGTAATTCAGTAGTTTAGTAATGAATATATTTATGAAAATATATCAACTTTATCTAATTAGATGGAATCAAAAACAATTATTATTTCTTATGAGGCATATCAATCGCTTCTAAGAGAAAAATTGGAAAATGAAAGCTTCTCGGACGTGGTCTTGCGATTGATCAGGAGATTTAGGAGAGTTCTCGAAAGTTTCGGTAAGTGGTATATGTCAGAAGATGAAGAAGAATCTATAAGATATGATCTAAGATAAATTTGGTCTAATTGGTCAAAAAAAGTAGAAAAATTAGAAGAATAATTAAAATGAAATGTTAATTAGATGAATACTCCAATGGTGATTCATTGGTTATAGGTATAATTAAATCCCTTGTTAATCGAAAGACGTTGATCATCGTTTTTATTGGTCTATTTGTAACGGGAGTAGTTTTAACGATTATTGGGACTGTGACACCTGATGAAAATATACCGATAAGAATCGAATTTCAAACGTATTCTCAATATACAAATGAATTAAACAGTTTTTTTAATAGAACAGATGTTACACCGTTAGAAGATGCTCAAAATAAATTAATTGAAGATTATGTGGTTCGTGGGTATATAATCTTACCGAAAACACCCAAGCCATCAGAAGGCTATCCTGTAGTTATCTGGATGCATGGGTTTAGTGCGAGTGCAGAATTGCAGATAAACTATCCACGACTTTTTGCGAAATCAGGGTTTATTGCGGTGGCAATTAGTCAACCGGGGCATGGCTGTTCTGGAGGGTATTGGGATATGGGGATTCAAGCGCTCCTCGGCGTATATTCCACCGTTGAATGGTTGGTGAATGATTCGATTTACAAAGATCTGATTGATAAAAATCGAATTGGTGTAGCTGGACATAGTATGGGAGGCATTGTGACGACTCGGGCAGGCATATTTGATAATTGGACAAATCCGAAGACAGGGCTTAAAGTAGGAACTGGGGGAGCTATCCGTTCCTATTGTGCAATTTATTGTTGGGATGATCTTTATTCCATGGCAGAAAGTTTGATGTATGAAACTCTGGGAATCAGAGATATTTGGAACCATCCTACCATACTGAAGATATTAGGTCAATGGCGGTGGCTCTCGAATCACGATCCTTCCATTCTTCAAGAGGAAGTTCGTCTTAGGTCGGTCTCAAATTTTATCACGGCTGAGAATATTCCAAATTATTGCTTGATTACGGGGAGTGAAGATGAATTGACCACTATTGAGGCGCAATGTCATATTATGGCAAACGCTACGATTAATGCTACAGGTATACCAGAGGTCTCATGGACGACAATATATACGCAGGTTACAACCACATCGAATCACACATGGGAATACGGGGACATGGCCAAGGGAAATGCCCGCCGGCTTATAATAGTGCC